>JBCCJK010000012.1 GCA_039027815.1 Verrucomicrobiota bacterium | reverse complement strand
TGGTAGAATGGCCGAGTGGATTTCGGGCCAGACCAAGGCGCGACGAGGGCGCGGTGCAGGCACCGTAACCGAGGAGCAACGCAGGGCTGGCTCGAAAGACTCCGGCTCTTCCTTCCCCGCGCTTCAGCGCCTCTTCCCCACACCTCCTTCCCTCCATTCTTCCAGTGAATTCTGGAGATTGGTATCAGGCACACTTCGGGCAGACCCCGTAAAAGGCCAACTCGTGGCGCAGGCGCTCGAAGCCGGAATGCTTCCGAAGATCCTCCTCCAGCGCACGCACCGGGCAGCCCAGCTCTAGATCCTGAATCATGCCGCACTCCTCGCAAATGAGGTAGTCGTGGTGCTCGCCTGGGACATTCAGCTGGTAATAAAGGGCGCGGTCGTGCAGACCGATGCGATGGACCACCCCCGCCGCCACCAAGCGATCGATCAAGCGATAGACCGTGGCCGTGTCACACTGATCGCTGACTGCCTCCTTCTGGCTGAGATCCCCAATCGTGATCGGCTTTTCCATCTGCACCAGCTCCCGCAGAATCAGATCGAGCGCTTTGGTCCGTCGCATACCTCGGGCCCGCAAGCGCTTCACAATACTCGCGATGATCTCCTCCCTCTTTTCTTCGGCGGCCATCTAGAACCCTTGAGCTAAGCTCATTCAGAGACGCATTCCAACTGCCTTTTTCAAGGAGCCAGGCCCCTGCCATTTCGCAAATTGACAAGCCAATCCGGAAGCCTACGGTGCCGCCTTTCCGCTCCCAGGCACCTTGAACCCGGTGGAAGTCAGCGGAAACCCTTAGCAACACAACTCGAAAAGAATGGCCACAAAAACCGCGACCAAGAAGAAGACCGCCAAGAAAAAATCCCCCGCCTCCACCAAATATGTCTACACCTGGGGAGATGGCAAAGCCGATGGCAACGGCACCATGAAAAACCTTCTCGGCGGCAAAGGGGCCAACCTCGCCGAAATGACCCGGATCGGGCTTCCCGTCCCCGCTGGCTTCACCATCACCACCGAAGTCTGCACCTATTTCTACGACCACAAAAAGACCTACCCGAAATCGCTCAAAGCGCAGATGAAGGCCGGCGTGGCCAACATGGAAAAAATCATGGGCTTCAAATTCGGAGACGCCAAGAACTTTCCCCTCCTCTTGGCCGTTCGCTCGGGCGCGCGGGATTCCATGCCCGGCATGATGGACACCGTCCTCAACCTGGGACTGAATGACGCCACCGTGGCCGCCCTGGCCGCCGCCACCGACAACGAGCGCTTCGCTTGGGATTGCTATCGCCGCTTCATTCAAATGTATGGCGATGTCGTGCTCGGGGTGCAAAAGCGCCCGGGCGAAGACCATGAGCCCTTCGAGCACGCCATCGAGAGCTACAAAGAAAAGCACTACGGGGAAGACATCGTCGACTCCGACTTGACGGCCGACGACAACAAACAGCTCGTGGCCCTCTTCAAAAAACTGGTCAAAGACCGCACCGGGCAGGGCTTCCCGGACGACCCCTGGGAGCAACTCGAAGGTGCCGCTGGGGCCGTCTTCAGTTCCTGGATGAATGACCGGGCCATCGTCTACCGCCGCAAATACGGCATCCCCGCCGAGTGGGGCACCGCCGTCAACATCCAAGCCATGGTCTTCGGCAACACCGGGGAAAACTCCGGCTCCGGTGTGGCCTTCACGCGCAACCCCGCCAATGGCATCAATGAACTCTACGGAGAATTCCTCGTGAACGCACAAGGGGAAGACGTCGTGGCCGGGGTCCGCACCCCCTTCCCGGTCTCCCAAATGGAGCAAGCCTTGCCCCAGGCATTCAAGGACCTCATGAAGGTCCGCAAAACCCTGGAGAAGCACTTCCGCGACGTCCAAGACGTGGAATTCACCATCCAAGAAGGCAAACTCTTCATGCTGCAGACCCGCAACGGCAAACGGACGGCCGCAGCGGCCCTCAAATTCGCGGCCGACATGGTCAAGGAACGGCTCATCGACTGGAAAACCGCCGTCGACCGCAACCCCGCCGACCAGTTGGAGCAGCTCCTCGCCCCCGTCTTCGATGCCGCCGCCATCAAGCAAGTGCCCGAAATCGCGAAAGGCCTGCCCGCCGGCCCCGGAGCTGCCACTGGCAAAATCTACCTCAACGCGGACCGCGCCGAAGCCGCTCACCTCAAGGGCGAGAAAGTTCTCCTCGTCCGCGTGGAAACTTCCCCGGAAGACCTCCGCGGAATGATCGCCGCCGAAGGCATTCTCACCTCGCGTGGGGGCGTCTCCTCGCACGCCGCTCTCGTGGCCCGGCAGATGGGCAAAGTCTGCGTCTGCGGGGCCTCGGAAATCGAGATCGACTACGAGAAGAAAACCGTCAGCGCCCATGGCCACTGCTTCAAAGAAGGGGACTTCCTCTCCATCGATGGCACCGTGGGCGCAGTCTACGGCGGCGAAGTGCCGACCGCCCCGTCCGAAATCATCGCAGGCCTCATCGAAAACAAAAAGGCCGCGCAAAAAACCGAGAAATTCCAAAACTTCGTCCAGCTCATGGACTGGTGCGCCAAGGCCACCAAGATGGGCGTGCGGACCAATGCCGACACCCCCGCCCAAGTCAAAACGGCCGTCGCCTTTGGGGCCGAAGGCATTGGCCTGACCCGGACCGAGCACATGTTCTTCGAAGGAGACCGCATCGACGCCATGCGAGAAATGATCCTGGCCGATAACGAAGCGGACCGGAAAAAAGCCCTCAAAAAGCTCCTGCCTTACCAGCGCAAGGACTTCGCCGCCATCTTCAAAGCCCTCCAAGGCAAGCCGGCCACCATCCGCTTGCTCGATCCCCCGCTCCACGAATTCCTGCCCCACACCGCCGAGCAGCAAGCCGACCTGGCGAAAAAGCTCGGACTGAAAACCGAAGTCATCGCCCAACGGGTCCACGAACTCCACGAATTCAACCCCATGCTGGGCCACCGTGGCTGTCGCCTCGCCATCTCCTACCCCGAGATCGCCGAAATGCAGGCCCGCGCCATCTTTGAAGCGGCCGCGCAGCTGGCCAAAAAAGGGGACCCCGTCCTGCCCGAAGTCATGATCCCGCTCGTGGGCTACGCCAAGGAGCTGGAACTGCAATCCGCCATCGTCCACCGGGTGGCCTCGGAAGTCATGGAAGCCAAAGGCGTGAAGTTCAAATACTTGGTCGGCACCATGATCGAAATCCCTCGCGGAGCCATCACCGCCGATGAAGTGGCTGAATTTGCCGACTTCTTCAGCTTCGGCACGAACGACTTGACCCAGACCTGTCTCGGCGTCAGCCGCGATGACATGGGCAGCTTCCTCAATAGCTACCAGGAAAACGACATCTATCCCAAAAACCCTTTCGCCTCGCTCGACCAGACGGGCGTGGGATCGCTCGTGGAAATGGGAGCCTCCAAAGGCCGCGCCGTGAAAGAAAAGCTCAAGCTCGGCATCTGCGGAGAGCACGGTGGCGATCCGGCCTCGGTCGCCTTCTGCCACCGGACCGGGCTCAACTACGTCAGTTGCTCCCCCTACCGCGTCCCGGTCGCCCGCCTGGCGGCCGCCCAAGCCGCTCTGGCCGACGCCCCCGCACCCAAGAAAAAAGCCGCTAAGAAAAAGCGCTAAACCAAGCGTCGAGCGATCTCTAAAAAAAGCCGGCCAGGGAATTCCCTCGGTCGGCTTTTTTGGTGTCCGACTCCCCCTCCTCCCCCCCAAACGACTCTTGAAAACAAGCCGCTTTCGTGCTGCCTTCTTTTCATGACCCCCCGTCTGCTCCCCTTCCTGGGGCTCCTCCTTGGGCCCTGCGTTCTTGAAGCCCAAATCGTGCTCGATTTCGCCTCCTCTGGCAACGTCCGGCCCGAGCTCAATCCCTACCCCATTACCGTGAGCGGGCTGAACGGCACGCCTCCCACCGTCTCGACCTCCGACCCTTCGGGCAACACTCCCGGCCTCAGCGGATCCTTCCAGCAGGGCGAGGCCAGCGATGGCTCTTTCGTGCTGACATTGGATGGTCGCAGCAACAGCCAAAACGACTGGGTCGGCCAGACTTGGACCGGCGGCACCCCCGAGCTGGTGCGCGGAAACAACACCGGCCTGGGCGTCAGCGATGGCAATGGCAATGCCTCAGTCGACGGCGGGGAAGCCATCTTGTGGACCTTTGATCTCAGCTCCTTCACCGTGCCCACCGGCAAAAGCCTCGTCCTGACTGGGCTCACCTTCAGCAATGCGAACGCGGAATTCTGGCAGTTGACCGGCACTCCGGGCGCCTCGGGCGCAGGCACCTTGGTGGCGACAGCCAACAGCTGGACTGGCAGCTTGCCCATCACCGAGCAATCCGCCTTCGCCCTGGCCGGAACCGGTCGGCTGCAGACCATGACCCTCGCCTTGACCGAAGCCTCCGTCACCGCCCCCCCCAGCGGACTGGTCGCCTCCGGGAGCGAAACCGGCGTGCTCCTGGATTGGGATGACCTCTCCTCTCCCGAACTCGACTTTTACACCATCTACCGATCCACCAGCTCTCCTGTGACCACCAGCGACCAGCTCTTGGGCACCGCCACCAGCAGCCAATTCGAAGACACCACCGCCCCCACCGGACAGACTTCCTTCTACCGCGTCTCCGCCACTCACAGCTCCGGAGCGGAAAGCGGCTTGAGCAATGAAGTCTCCTTCACACCCCGGGTCCCCACCCTCCAAACTCTGGACGCCTCGGTGGCCGCCAGCGTCCTGGGCCAACCCGTCACCTCCTGGCTGGACCAATCTGGAAACAACAATTCGGCCAGCCCTGGCGTGGGCAGCGTCACCTACCCCGGCCCCACGCAAACGGCCTCCGGCCTCCCGGGCCTGGCCTTCGGCCCGAATCGCAGCAGCCTCCAGCTCTTGGACACCTCGGCCTCGCAGACCTGGCTGGACCACTCCACCGCCACGGGCGGCTTCAGCTTGCTGCTGGCCTTCAAAGTCGACTCCCTCCTCCCCGGCCAATTCAACGACGTCTTCGGCAACTCCACCGATGGCAGCACCGGCCTCCAAATTGGCTACACCCCCGTGGGGCAGCTCCAAATTCGCCTCGCAAACCAAATTCTGGCCAGCTCCGCCAGCAACCTCCAAGGGACAGAAACCATCGTCTTGGGGCTCAACTACGACGCCGCGCAAGCCACCTACCAAATCTGGGAATCCCTCAGTTCCCAAACCGTCTCGGGCTCCGCCCCGGCCGCCGATTTCTCAACGGCCCAGCCCGTCTCCCTGGGAAGCCTCGATCAAGAAACCCAGTTCTTCCACGGACTCATCGGAGAAGTCCGCCTCTACGACCGCGCGCTCGCCAGCAGCCTCTTCCAAGCCGAGCGGGAAGAACTCGTCTCGAAATGGCTCTCCCCGCCGAACATCATCATGTTCTTGACCGACGACATGGCCTGGTATGACACGCCCGTCCGCATGGACGAGCGGATGGAAAACTCGGCCCAGGAAATCATGCGTCGTCTGCAAGACCCGAATCAACCTGGCCAGCCCTACTACTGGAACATGCAGAAGCTGGCGGACGAAGGCATGCTCCTGCGCAACGCCTACTCCTCGGCCCCCCAATGCACCCCCACCAGGGCCAACCTCCAGACCGGACAAACGACCGCCCGCAACCGCATCGGACTCTTCCTATCCGGCTCGGTCCGAGGGTTGGAGTTCGATGAACGCAACCGCTACGGAAACTTCCCGCTCACGCCCAACGGGATTGCTCTCCCCTTTTCCGACACCGTCACCACCATCCCAGAAGCCTTGAGCGCCTTTGGTTACCGCTCGGCGCACTACGGAAAATGGCACCTGGCCTCCGACCCGGCCGTGGAAGGCTACCTCGAATCCGATGGAGACACCGACAACAACGAAGGCGAAACCTACGACTCCAACGACACCCAGATCCCTGACGACATCAGCAACCCCAAGCGGATGACCGAAATGACGGACAAGGCCATCGCCTTCATGAACGCCCAGCAAGAGGCTGGCCATCCCTTCTACATCCAACTCTCCCACTACGCCGTGCACAACCCCTGGGAATGCTTTCCCTCCTCGCGCGCGCTCTTCCAAAACGACCCCGACGTGGTCGCCTACAATCGCGATCGGACGGATGTCACCCAACTCAGCCGAAAACGGGACCCCGCCGCCTTCTTTGGGATGCTCTACGACATGGACCAAACCCTCGGCCGACTCATGGACGAGCTGGAAAGCCTCGGAATCACCGAAAAGACCTACATCGTCTTCAAATCCGACAATGGCTACCGCCGCTTCAACACGCAAAACTTCTCCCAGCCCTTCCACGGGGACAAATGGTTCCTCTGGCAAGGCGGACTCCGGGTGCCCATGATGATCAAGGGCCCGGGGGTGCTCCCCGGAGGCGTCAGCACCGTGAACGTCACCACCTACGACCTCCTCCCCACCTTTTATGACTGGGCCGGAGGGGATCCCGAAAGCCTGAGTGAGATCGATGGCCTCAGCCTGAAGGCGCTCTTAGAAGGCGAAACGCCCCCGGAGAGCCTGCTGGATCGCTCCCTCTACTTCCACTCTCCTCACTACCGGAACTCCAACCCCTTCTCCGCAATCATCAAAGGGCGCTACAAGCTGATCCATTCCTATGATGCCACCATCCGGACGGACATCTCGGTCGACAATCCCAACATGCTCTTCGACCTCTCGACCGACCCAGGAGAAGTCGCCAACATCAACACCTCGCCGGGAGACAACGCCATCGCCGCCGCTCTCTGGGCCGAACTCGACGCCTATCTCGAGAGCGTGGACGCCTGGAGACCGCGGGACAATGCCGCCGCCTACACCGCCGACGCAGCCAACCAATTTGAAAGCGATGGGCAATTCAACAACCGCTCACGCTACGCCCCCTTCGAAGGCAATCGTGGGACCGTGGCCAGCCCGGTCGACGCCTGGTTCGCCTCTTGGGGCGTCGATCTCGGAGCAGATAGTCAGGACTTCGACCTCGACGGCCGCAGCAACCTCATGGAATACGCCCTCGGGACCAACCCCCTCCTGCCTGACGCCCGGAACAGCCTCACCCCCTCCTCCCTCGCGGGCCCCAGCCCGAGCTATGGCTTTGCGCAGCGTTATGACTCGGGTGGGGTGACGTATCGTGTCTTCAGCTCCAGCAACCTCTCTGACTGGACCCCGCTAGGAGAGGACGCGCTCCAGCTCTCGCGCAGCGGGGGCGACTTCGACTGGCTGGAAGCGCGCTTCCCTAGCCAGGACCAGCGCTTCCTGCGCCTCGAAGTCAGCCGTTGAAAACTCCCAGCAGCAGGCGTTCAGAAAGAACGAACCCGACACAAAAAAGGAATAGTCACCGGACCAGGATGGTCCTGTTCATCGCTACCCGCTAGGGCCCCTCTCCCTGCCGCCAGCCCGCAAACGTAAATCACACCATGAAGCTCTCCCTTCTCTTGTCTCTCACGGCCCTCTTGCTCGGAGGCTGCGCCTCCCAACAAGCGCTCATCGACCGGCGCATCGAACGCAACCCGCTCGGCTTTCAAGCGCTCTCACCCAAAGAGCAGAGCCTGGCTCGCTCGGGCAACATCGCGGTCGGCATGCCCAAAGCGGGGGTCGAAATCGCCTGGGGCCGACCCAGCCGCCGGAGCGAAGGCCAATCGGGCTCCTCGCGGGTGGAACGCTGGGTCTACACCCGAGACGAGCCCGTCTTCACCGGGCTCTCTGGAGGATTTCACGGCGGCTTCGGGCGTCGCTTCGGCTACTACGGCGTCTCGGTCGGGCCGGAAATCATCTACTTGCCGACCCAAGTCGCTGAAGTGGAATTCAAGAATAGCCGAGTCGATTCCTGGAACGCCGTCCGACGCTAATACCAACCTCCAGAATTCACTGGCAGAATGGAGGGAAGGTGGTGTGGGGAAGAGGCGCTGAAGCGCGGGGAAGGAAGAGCCGATCAAACGGCGGATCCCCCCGAAGTCAAAAATCAGCCCGCATTGGCCACGATGATCTCATCCCCCGGCCGAGGGAACTCCCCCTGAAGACTCCCCTGAACCAGCTCCCCGACCGCTTGGTCCGGCTCCACTTCCCTCACCAACAGATCCCCCACCACACTTCCCTCACGGCGGATGCGAAAGGTCATCCCGCGACTCACCCCCGAATTGGTCCCAGCATCAATGATCACAAAATTCCACTCCGCGTCCGAATCGGTCACCCGCGCAAACGAAGGCAGCCGACTCCCCGGACGGGCCACCTCCGCCTGCAAAGCCCGCTGCCGTTGGAACTCCCCGTCCAAAATCTGGCGTTCCTCTTCCATCAGGCTCAGCTCCCCCTTGGTCGCCTCCAACTCCTCGCGCATCGCCTCCAATTCCTCCAAAAAAGCCCGTCGCTCCGGCCCGGCCGCGGGCGCCAGGGAAGGGGTGCCGCTCACCGCCACCTCGGGAGGGGCCGAATCCACTTGGCTCTCCCGGCCCGTGCCCAGGAGGCCAAAGTCCTCCTCCTTGAAGCTGCCTCGGCGCTCGGCATCGATTTCCCGTTCCCGGGCTCGCTCATCTGCCAAACGGTCCTCTTTCGCCTGATTGCGATTGTAGAACGAAATCCCCATCGCAGCGATCAAAAGGGGAAAGGAAAGAATGAGGAGGATTTTGGTGGCGTCCATAGGTGGGATGGGGGCAGGAAGGGGAGTATACCCTGCTGTCCTTCGGGGCGCAAGCCCTTGGGAAAGCGGACATTGACCCTAGAAAACCGGGATGCTAGGGTCGGCCTTTTTTCCCGAGATCGACATCATGAGCGACCCATCCGGCAAGCGCTATAAAGACACGCTGCACCTGCCTCAAACCACTTTCCCCATGCGGGGGGACTTGGTGAAAAAGGAACCGCTCCGTTTGAAAAAATGGGAAGCTTCCCGGCTCTCCCAGCGCATTGCCCAAAAGCGCCAGGCAGCCCAAGCGCCCAAATATATCCTCCACGATGGCCCACCTTTCGCCAATGGCGACGTCCACATGGGCACCGCGCTCAACAAGGTCCTCAAGGACTTCGTGGTCAAATCCCGCACCATGGCGGGCCACTACGTGCCTTTTGTGCCGGGCTGGGACTGCCATGGCCTGCCGATCGAGTTCCGGGTCGTCAAGGAATCCCGCGGGCTCCGTCCCGTGGAAATCCGCCAAAAATCCGAGGCCTATGCCCGCAAGTTCATCGAGATCCAGCGGCAGTCCTTCAAGCGCCTGGGCGTCTTTGGCGATTGGGAACATCCCTACCTCACCCTCGATCCGGCGTACGAGGCCGACGTCATGCGCGTCTTCGCCAAGATGGTGGAAAAGGACATCGTCTACCGGAGCAAGAAGCCCGTCCTCTGGAGCTACGGGGCTCAAACCGCCCTGGCCGAAGCGGAAGTGGAATACCAGGACAAAGTCTCCCCCGCCGTCTTCGCAGAATTCCCCATCGTGGGCGGCCCCTTGGAAGGGCAGGGATCGTTCGTCATCTGGACCACCACTCCCTGGACCCTGCCCTCCAATCTCGGGATCGCTCTCCATGGAGAGTTCGAGTATGTCCTCGGCCAATTCCAGCAAGAGGGCTCCGGCCGCAAAACCCTCCTGGTCGCTCGGGCGCTCCTGGAAAGCTTCGCCGAGAAAACCGGTTGGCAGCTGGTGGAAGAACTCTCCCACCACCGCGGACGAGCGCTGGAAGGCTCGCTGGCCCAACACCCTTTCCTCGATCGCACCGCCCCAGTCTTCACCGCTCTCTTCGTGACCGCCGAGACCGGGACTGGCGCCGTCCACATCGCCCCGGGTCATGGGGCCGATGACTATCAAGCCGGCCGCGAGCAGGGCCTGGAGGTCCTCTCGCCCGTGGCGGACGATGGGACCTATACTGAGGAAGTCGGCATCCCGGAACTGGTCGGCCGGCTCGTCTTCGACGCCAACCCCGCGGTCGTCGCTCTCCTCCAGTCTCGCGGCCGTCTTCTCGGGGAAGAGCGCCACCAGCACCAGTATCCCTACTGTTGGCGCTCGAAAACGCCCATCCTCTTTCGCGCGGTCGAGCAATTCTTTGTCCAGATCGACGCCCTCCGCGGCCAAGCTCTGGAGGAAGTCGAGCGCGTCCGATGGCTCCCCGCCTGGGGGCGCAATCGCATCGCGGGCACCGTCGAAAGCCGGCCCGACTGGTGCATCAGCCGCCAGCGCACCTGGGGCGTTCCCCTGCCGGTCTTCTACGATGCTCAGGGCCAGCCGCTGCTCAATGCCGAGCTCGCTCGCCAAGTCGCCGCCCTCATCGAAAAAGAGGGCAGCCATCTCTGGTTCACCCTCAGCGATGAGGAATGGGCCGAGCGCCTTGGCCTCCCCGCCGGCACCACCAAATGCCGGGACACGCTCGATGTCTGGATCGACTCCGGGAGCAGTCACGTGGCCGTCCTCGACCGCCATCCCGAGTTGGAGGCACCTGCTGACCTTTATCTGGAAGCGACCGATCAGCATCGCGGCTGGTTTCAGAGTTCCCTCATGCTCAGCACCGCCGTGCGGGGGGCCGCTCCTTACAAAACCGTCATCACCCACGGCTTCGTCACGGACACCAGTGGCCAGAAAATTTCCAAGTCCGGTGACAAGCCCGTCAACGCCGAGCACTACTACAACAAATATGGGGCCGACATCGTGCGCCTCTGGGTCAGCAGTGTCGACTACCAGACCGAGGTCCCCTTCTCCGACGACCTCTTCAAACAGGTCATCAACAACTACCGCAGCCTCCGCAACACCTTCCGGGTCCTGCTCGGCAACCTGGCCGACTTCGACCCTGCGACCGACACCGTCCCAGCCGAGGACTTGACGCTCATCGACCGCTGGATCCTCGAAAAGCTGCACGACCTCACCCAGGACTGCCTGGCCGCCTACCAAGCCTATGACTTTCGGAAAGTCTTCATCCTGGTGACGCAGTTCTTCTCAGTCGACCTCAGCGCCCTCTACATCGACATCACCAAAGATCGCCTTTACTGCGACCCCGCCAAGTCCCTGCGTCGCCGGTCCTCGCAGACCGCCATCCAAACCCTGGTCTCCGACCTCACCCGGCTCCTGGCGCCCATCCTCGCATTCACAGCGGACGAAGTCTGGGAACACTTCGGCCAGGCGGAAAGCGTTCACGAACAAGACTTTCCCACGCCCGATCCCGCCTTCGCCCAAAAGAGCGCCACGCCCGTCATCGAGGAACTCCTCCAAGTCCGTGATCCCCTCCAGCAAGAACTGGAGAAAGCCCGCCAAGCCAAAACCATCGGCAGCAACCTGGAAGCGGAAGTGGCTCTCAGCCTCCCGCCCTCCTCGCAGCTCACCTCGCTCGACCAAGAGGTCGTGGCCGAGTTCTTGATCCTGAGTCAGGTGCAGCTGAGCGGGAGCGACTCTCTCTCCGTGCGGATCGCCCGCTCTCAGGAAAAACGCTGCGAGCGCTGCTGGAAGCAACTGCCCGACGTCGGGACCATCGCATCCCACCCCACACTCTGCCAGCGCTGCGCCGAAGCGGTTCTGGAAGAAGTGCCCGTCGCCTGAAGCGCCATGAAATTTCTCTGGTTCCTCACGCTCCCGTTTTACGTGCTCGACCAGCTGACCAAGCTCTGGGCGCTACGGACTTTTCCCGACCCGGACCAGGTCTTCGCCGGCCACCTGACCGTGATCGAAAACTTCTTCTACCTCACGCGCGTGCACAATCGCGGCGTGGCCTTTGGGATGTTTGGGCAGGCCGGCGGAGCCAATGTCATCTTCGCCATCGTGGCCACGCTCGCCATGGTCACCATCGCCCTCCTCTGGCGGCGGGGACTCTTCCCGGGCCGCCTGAATCAGGTGGCCGTCTCGCTTCTGCTCTCCGGCATTTTGGGCAACCTGACCGATCGCCTGGTGCATGGCTACGTCGTCGATTTTCTCGATTTCTACTTCGGCAGCTACAATTACCCTTGCTTCAATATCGCTGACTCCTGCATCTTCGTGGCCGCCTTCCTCTTCATCTACCTCTCCTTCAAAGAACCATCGAAAAAAGCTCCCCAAAAAGCCCAGCCATGACCGCCCTGCGCACCCTTCTCCTGGGCCTCTTGGCCACCCTCCCCCTGCCCGCGCTGGCTGAGGACCTGCCCGATCTGCCCGCCTCTCATATTCTCGATACCAGTCGCTTCTTCGAAGAGGCCCGCGAAGCCGCCCTCAGCCAAAAGCTCCTCCAGCTGGCGGAAGAGAAAAACATTTTCGTCTACGCGGTCTCCTCCACCAGCATGATCTCCCTCACGCCGGACCAGTATGCGGAGCAGCTCTACCAGCACTGGATCGAGCCCACCGGGCGCAATGGCGTCATCGTGCTCTACGTCCGGGGCGAGCACAAACTGAGCTTCGGGGCGGCCGAAAAGCTGGAAGAATTTCTGCCCCGCTTCGAACTTGAGCGGATTTTTCGGACCGCCTCCGTGGCCGCCCGCCAGCAAGAGAGGGTGGCAGATCGCTTGGAGAGCGCCGTCACCGTGGTGGCCGAGGAGTTCTTCCGAACCGAATTGGCCGCTTCCAAAACCGAGGACTTGGTGACCAACCGAGAAAACCTCAAACTCTACATTTTCGTGGTGGGCGGAGCGGTCCTCGTCACCCTCCTCTTCTTCATCTTCTCCCGTCTCCTTCGCAGCAGCGAGCTGAAAGACTCCCGCTTCTACTACTTTCCGGAAGTGAACGTGGGCGAACGCTTGGGCGCTCCCCATGGCGGGGGCGTCATTGCTGAAGTTCGCTTCACCCGACGCTAGCGCGGGCCCTTGGGAAATTTCTTGCGAGCTGAAATTCCCGCCCCTACAGCAAACTGGACTCGGCGCTCCTCCTCGCTCGCATGAAGAAAGTCCAAGCCATCATCAAGCCCTTCAAACTGGAAGAAGTGAAAGAGGCCTTGGCGGAGATTGGCGTCCAGGGGATCACCCTGACCGAAGTCGAGGGCTATGGCCGACAACACGGCCACAGTCAGATCTACCGAGGCAGCGAATACAACTCCGAAACCCTCCCCAAGCTCCAGCTCGAAGTCATCGTGGACGATGACCTCTCCCCACGAGTGGTGGACGCCGTCCTCGAATCCGCCTTCACCGGCCGAGTGGGAGATGGCAAAATCTTCGTCTCCCCCATCCTGACCGCTCTCCGCATCCGGACGGGCGAGACCGGCCCGAGCGCACTCTGATGGCAGCCATGAAAGATCTTCTTATTCTGGCCGCCTTGGCCTTGGCCTCCGGGCCCCTGGCTGCGCAAGAGCCGGAAGTCTCGGCCACCCCGGAAATGAACCTCTGGCAGGCGGGGGTCCTCGGGATCGTGGAAGGACTGACTGAATACCTCCCCATCTCCTCGACCGGCCACCTCATCGTCACGCAACGCTTCCTCGGCATCCCAATGGACACACCGGAGCGCAAGCAGGCGGCCGACGCCTACGCCATCAGCATCCAGGGCGGGGCCATCCTAGCCGTGCTCGGCCTCTACTTTCCCAGCGTCCGCCGGATGGCCTTGGGCCTCCTGGGGCGCGATCCCGAGGGACTCCGCTTGGCGCTGGCCCTCGTGGTGGCCTTCCTGCCAGCGGTCGCGATCGGCCTCGCCTTCAATCACATAATCAAGGAATATCTCTTTGGCCTCTGGCCGGTCGTCATGGCCTGGATCGTGGGCGGGATCCTCATCCTGGTGCTGGCCCGCAAGCCGAAGGCGGAAGAGCTCGGCGAAAGCGGCACCCTCCCCGTCCCCACCCTCAGGCAATCCTTGCTGATCGGCTTGTTCCAATGTGTCGCCATGTGGCCGGGCACCAGCCGCTCCCTCATGGTGATCGTGGGCGGACTGCTGGTGGGCCTCTCGATGCGCCGCTCGGTCGAGTTTTCCTTCCTGCTGGGCCTGCTCACCCTCGGAGCCGCCACCTGCAAGGACGCGGTCGAGTTCGGCCCGCTCATGCTGGCGACCTACGGGTGGGGCAGCCTCTTGGTAGGCGGACTGGCCGCCCTGATCTCGGCCGTCTTCGCGGTCAAATGGATGGTCGGCTACCTCAACCGACACGGCCTCCAGCTCTTCGGCTGGTATCGCATCGCGGTCGGCCTCCTGGTAGCCAGCCTCATTTGGGCGGGCTGGTTCGAAGGCTTGGCCTAGACAATTCCCGATTGCAGAAGGGCGTTTCCGGTCTTCCTTTCCCACCCCAGGCCCCTGCACCCATGATCGCCCGCTCCCCCGCCATCCTCTTGCTGGCCCCGGCCCTCGTCTTGTGGGCGGGGGCCTCTTCGCTTTCTGCTGAAACCAAGCGCATCCCGATGGCGGATGGCTTCGACTTCCCGGTCGGCAAACCGGACGCCGAAGGCTACTACAAGGCCCGCGGCTTCTGGCCCAATGGGCACCTCGGAGAAGACTGGAATGACAAGCGCGGGGGCAATAGCGACCTCGGGGCCCCCGTCTACAGCATCGGGAAGGGCATCGTGGTCCAAGCGCACGACGTCAAGGTCGGCTGGGGCAATGTCGTGATTGTGCGGCATATCTACCGCGACCGAAAAACCGGCAAGCTCCGCCTCATCGACTCCCTCTACGGCCACCTCAACGAAATCAAAGTCAAGAAAGGGGCCATCCTCCAAAGGGGCCAGCTCCTGGGCACCATCGGCACCAACCGCGGCATGTATGCCGCCCACCTCCACTTCGAGATCCGCAAAAACATCTACGTCGGGATGCACCGCTCCAGCTACAAGAAGGACTTCTCGGTCTACCACGATCCCACTCCCTTCATCCGGGCCAACCGGAAGCTGCGCAACGAGTTCCGTCGCTACCCCGTGCCCGTGAATACCTTCAAGCCCTATCCGTGAGGTGGTGGAGGTCCTGGAGGGGAAGGGTCCTAGGAAGTTGACTTTGTCGCGCAATCCGGTAACGACCCGGAACCCACGCGACCCATGGTATCCATCCGCATCCGCGCGCTCTCCAAGTTCTTCGGCGACACCACGGCGCTGAACAACATCAACCTCGAGATCCAGCCGGGCGAAATCTTCTTCCTCCTCGGTCCCAGCGGATGTGGCAAAACCACCCTCCTGCGGCACCTGGCCGGCTTCTACCAGCCGGACTCGGGGGCCCTCTACTTCGACGAGGTCGACATCACCAAGGACCCAGCCTACAAGCGGGACACCGCCATGGTCTTCCAAAACTACGCCCTCTGGCCGCACATGACCGTGGGCAAGAACGTGGCCTTCGGCTTGGAAGAGCGGAAGATGAACAAGAAAACCATCGAGCGCAGCACCATCGAAGCGCTCGAAATGGTCCACATGGAGGAGTATGCCGACCGCAAGATCAACCAGCTCTCCGGCGGCCAGCAACAGCGCGTGGCCCTGGCCCGCGCCATCGTGGTCCGTCCGAAATGCCTTCTCCTGGACGAACCCCTCTCCAATCTCGATGCGCAGTTGCGCTTGGAAATGCGCTCGGAGATCCGCCGGATCGCCAAGGAATTCAAGCTCACCACCGTCTATGTCACGCACGATCAGAAGGAAGCCCTCTCGGTGGCCGACCGCATGGCCATCTTAGAAAAAGGCAGCCTGGCGCAAGTCGGAAGCCCTGAAGACGTCTTCCGCAATCCTCTCAGCCAAACCGTCGCCTCCTTCATCGGCGAAACCAATTTCCTGGATGGCCACATCCGCTCCCACGGCACCTCCACCTCCGAAGTGGAGACCGCTTATGGGACCTTTCGCGGTCGCTTGACCGACCCCAAATGGAACCCGGAAAAAGGCAGCGCGTGCCGGCTTTCCATCCGCCCAGAGTGCTTCCTCTTGCAAAGCGAAAGCGCAGCCCAGAACGCCGTCTCCGGTCACCTAAAAGACCGCACCTACCTGGGGGAAACCGCCCAGTACGAATTCGAGCCCACCGCCAGCTCCACCCGTCTTCGGATCGCTGAACTGAACCCGGCCCACCTCTCGACTGCTTCCGACACCGTCCTGCACGCGGTTGCCAAACCGGAAGACGTCGTCATCCTTCGCCCCTGACGCCATGCGCCTGCGGCTCACCATCGTCTTCACCGCCCTGCTCATCACCTTGGCCCTGCCCTTGGGGCTTCGCCGGGGGGGGCCGCATAAAGAAGCCCCGCCCGAGGACACCCTCGTCCTCATCACGCCCCACAACGAAACCATCCGCCGCGAGTTCGACAAAGCCTTCCGCCAACACATGCTGGCCGAGCACGGGCGCAAGATCGTCCTCGACTGGCGCGTCCCCGGCGGCACCTCCGAAATCCGGAAATTCATCGACGCCGAATTCGTCCACTCTCGCAAAAACGAGCGAATCGGCATCGGCATCGACCTCTTTTTCGGTGGCGGAGTCTACGACTTCGAGCAGCAACAAAAAGCCGGCCAACTCGAGGCCACCGAAGTCTTCTCCCGCCACCCTGAATGGTTCCAGGACGACATCATCCCGGCCAGCTTCTCGGGCGAGGTCTACTACCACGAAGGCGGGGAATGGGTCGGCACCTGCCTCTCCTCCTTCGGCATCATCTACAATCGGGATGCCTTGGCCCGGCTCGGCTTCGAAGGCGTCCCGGACGAATGGGAAGACCTGGCTCACCCCGCCTTCGTGGGCAAGGTCGGCCTGGTCGACCCCACCAAAAGCGGCTCCTCCACCAAAGCCTTTGAAATGCTCATCCAAGAGCAGCTCCAAAACGCCATCGCCTCCATCCCTCCCGAAAAAGCCTACCGCCCGAACGCCATCGAAGACGCCAAGACCCTTGGCTGGACGAAAGCCATGCAACTCATCCAGCGCATCAGCGGCAACGCCCGCTACTTCACCAACGAATCGGCCAAGATCCCCCTGGATGTGGCCCAAGGGAATGCAGCCGTCGGCATGTCGATCGACTTCTACGGACGCACCTTGGCCGAAGCGGTGGCCGACCCCGCGACCGGCCAATCCCGGGTCGGCTTCGTCACCCCGCGCGGCGGCTCCAGCTATAGCGTCGATCCCATCGCCATCCTCAAAGGCGCTCCCAACAAAGCGCTCGCCGAAGACTTCATCGACTTCGTCCTCTCCCTCGAAGGTCAAAAACTCTGGGACTTCAAAGTCGGTGCCCCGGGCGGCCCGGAAGAACGCTCCCTGCGCCGCCTCCCGCTCCGCCGCGACCTCTACACCGAAGAATACCTGCCCTACTTCGCCGACCCCGAGGCCCTCCCCTACGACGTCGAAGAGCCCTTCGTCTACCTGCCCGAACTGACCGGCAGTCGCTTCTCCAGCATCCAATTCATCGTGCGGGTCATGTGCCTCGACCCTCATCCCGAGCAGAAAACTGCTTGGAAAGCCATCCTGAAAGCGCATCAGGAAAACGGCCAACTCCCCCGCCAAGCCTATGGCGTCTTCTCGAACGTGGACCTCGTGAACTACGGAAACTCGGGCGATGGCATCCGCCGCGTTCTCCGCTCGGATAACCAACTGGAAACCGTCATCCTCGCCAAGCAGTTGGCCGGCTCCTTCCGCAAAAACTACCAACGCGCCTACGCCCTCGCCAAGGCCGCCCTTCCATGAGCAAGCCGCTTTCCATTCTGGTGCTCCTCTTGGTGAGTGCCTTTTTCGGGGTTTTCTTCCTCTACCCCGTCTTCCTGACGACCCAGCAGGCCTTTCTGGGCCAAGACGGCGGCTTCACCACTCGCTATGTCGAGCAGGTCTTTGAAAACGAGATTTACCGGGAAGGCTTGAGCAATGCCTTTTGGATCGCGGTCGCCTCCACCCTCCTGAGCTTCGTCATCGCCCTCCCGCTGGCCTACCTGGCCAATCGCTTTGTCTTTCCAGCCAAGGGGCTCTTCAGCTCGCTCATCTTGGTGCCGCTCATCCTGCCGCCCTTCGTGGGAGCCATCGGGCTGAAGCAATTTCTCGGCGTAGAGGGCTCCCTCAATGCCATCTTGGAGAATCTTGGCCTGCTGAGCCCGGACCAGCCGGTCGACTGGCTCTCCCAATACCGCGTTCTCGGCATCGTCCTCATGAACGCCCTCCACCTCTACCCCATCCTCTACCTCAATCTGAGCGCGTCCCTCGCCAACTTGGACCCCGCCATGGAAGAGGCGGCCACCAACCTGAAATGCCCGCCTTGGCGCAAATTCTTCCGCATCACCGTCCCGCTCACCATGCCCGGGATCTTCGCGGGCGGGGCCATCGTCTTCATCTGGTCCTTCACGGAACTGGGTGTGCCGCTCATCTTCGATTACACCCGGGTCACCCCAGTTCAGATCTTCGACGGGCTGAAAGAGATCGGGAGCAACCCCTTCCCCTACGCCCTCATCGTGATCGTGCTGCTGGTCTCGGTCCTCCTCTTCTCCATCTCGAAAATCGCCTTCGGCGGGGCCCAGACCCTCCAGGCCACTCGCGCCTCGGTCGCCAGCGCGCCGAAGCAACTCTCCCTCCCGAAAGGCCTGGCCGCGAGCGGCCTCTTTGCATTCGTCTTTGCGGCCGCCGTCATCCCGCACCTCGGCGTCATCTTTCTCGCCTTCTCGACCGACTGGTATGGCACCCTCATTCCAGAATCGCTCACCCTGAAAAACTTTAGCGATGCCTTGGGCGACCCCATGGCCGTCCCCTCCATCCAAAACAGCCTCCTCTACGCCTCTCTCTCCACCTTCCTCGACCTCATCCTCGGCATCGCGATCGCCTACGTCATCGTCCGAACCACCTTGCCTGGACGGCAACTGCTCGACATCTTTTCCATGCTCCCGCTGGCCGTCCCCGGACTGGTGCTGGCCTTCGGCTACCTCGCCATGAGCCGCGAGGGCGAGCCGCTCTCCTGGATGCGCATTGGAGACAATCCCATCCTCCTCCTCGTCATCGCCTACGCCGTCCGCCGCCTGCCCTACGTCGTCCGCTCAGCCGCGGCCGGCTTCCAGCAAACGCCCGTCATGCTGGAAGAAGCCGCCCAAAACCTCGGCTGCACCCCCTTGCGAGCCATGCAAAAAATCACCTTGCCCTTGATCGTAGCCAACCTCATCGCGGGCTGCCTCCTGGCCTTCTCCTTCGCCATGTTGGAAGTGAGCGACTCACTCATCCTGGCCCAGAAATCGGAGCACTACCCCATCACCAAAGCCATCTACGAACTCTTCGGCACCCTCGGCAACGGCCACCTCCTGGCCTCCGCCCTCGGCGTCTGGGCCATGGTCTTCCTGGCCATCTGCATCTTCGGCGCCAGCATCGTCTTGGGCAAAAAACTAGGCAGCCTCTTCCGGGTGTAATACCAACTGCCAAAACCGCCACCCGAAACCCGAAACCCGAAACCCGAAAACCGAAACCCGAAAACCGAAAACCGAAAACCGAAAACCGAAAACCGAAAACTGAAAACTGAAAACTGAAAACTGAAAACTGAAAACTGAAAACAACCCCCCCTTGTCCAGCAGAAGGAACCCATCTCCACTATCCCATGCCCTTGGTTCGACTTCTCCTCGTCCTGCTTGCTCTGGGAGGGCTCCCTGCGAGCGCGCTCGCCCAGAGCGGTCCCGGCTCTGAACAAATCGGCTCCCTCCAGTCTCTCTACCAATCGATTGCCAAGCTGGAGGCGGAACTGACCGAGAAGCGAGCGGAACTGCAAGCGGAATCCTCTCCGGACCTCATCGAAGAGCTGACCCGAGAAATCGGAGAACTGCGGGCCCGCCGGGCCCTTCAGGAACAAACCTTCCAAAACGTCGCCACCGGCATCGATTCGGAGCAATGGGAGGCCAGCTCGGAAATCCCCTTTTCGCTCGCCAAAGAAGCCGAAGAACTCCTCAAGCCCTTTCTCTCGGAAGTGCGGGCCGCCTCCTCCGAAGCGCGCGAGGCCGAAGCCGTCCGCTCCGAGATCCGCAAGCTCAAGGGCCGCTTGCAGTTGGCCCAGACCGCGGTCTCCAATCTCCAGCAAACGGTGGCCCAAACCCCGGAAGCCGATCTCCAGCCCGTCTTGCAAGAGCTGCTCGGCCTCTGGCAGAGCCGGGTGCGCGAGCTAGACGCCCGCCTCCAGGCCAAGGAAGTGGAGCTAGCGGAATACCAGGCCAATCGCCGCTCCTTCTGGGAGACCAGCTCCGAGGTCATGGACCATTTCTTCCGCACCCGGGGGCAAAATGTCCTCTTCGCTCTCCTGGCCATTGTCCTTCTCATTTGGGGAATGAAGGTCCTCTACCGCAAGGTGGTCCTTCGCTTCAGTCCGCTCCATCGCCGGGGGCGGCGCAACTTCTACACCCGGGTCTTCGACCTCTCTTACAACCTCGGCATCAGCGTCCTTTCCGTCCTGGCGGCCGTCATCACCTTCTATGCCGCCGGGGACTGGCTGCTGCTCTCGCTCGTCATTCTCTTTCTCCTGGGGCTGGCCTGGGCCCTCAAGCACACCCTGCCCCGCTTCTTCGACCAACTCCGCCTCATTCTCAATCTCGGGCCGGTCCGCGAGGGCGAGCGACTCGTCTACGAAGGGGTTCCCTGGCAGGTCCGCAAACTCAATTTCTACTCCACCTTCGTCAATCCGGCCTTGGAAGGAGGCCTCATGCGGCTGCCCGTCGGCACCGTCCTGGACCTCCACTCTCGCCCGATCGCCGAAAACGAAGCCTGGTTTCCGACCGGGGAAAACGACTGGGTCGTCCTCCAGAATGGCCTCTATGGAAAAATCGTCCAACAAACGCCCGAGTTCGTCCATCTCGTGAAACTGGGTGGCTCCCGCATCACCATTCCCACGGGAACCTTTCTCGAAATGACCCCCGAGAACCTCAGTCACAATTTCCGCCTCAGCACCACCTTTGGGATCGACTACCAGCATCAGCGCATTGCGACCGACCGAGTGGCGCCCCTCTTCCAAAGCCACTTGGAAAGCCAACTGCAGGCCGCCGTCGGGGCCGATCACCTGCTCAACTTGCAAGTGGAATTCAAAGCAGCGGGAGCCTCCTCCCTCGATTACATCGTGCTGGCGGACTTCTCGGGCAAAGTGGCCGATCGCTATCGCCGACTGGAGCGCGCCCTCGCTCGCCTCTGCACCGAAGTGTGCAACCAGCAAGGCTGGATCATCCCCTTCACCCAGCTCACCCTTCACCACGCCACCCCCCTGCCCCCTGAACACCAGACCCCTGCCCCCCCCAAAGCCTAGCTGCCAGATCCAATGGGCCAGATCCAAAGGGAGAACCGCCGCCTGCTTGCCAGCCGAAACCTGAAAGCTACCGGTCGATCTTCGCGGTCTGGTCTTTCCGCTTGCGAGTGAGCAGCGCTACCAGCGCCAGCAAGCCCACGCCGGCCAAGTCATGCCACGTCAGCCACCAATCGCGCGGGAAGAGAATGGCTTTCCCTGGGTAGAGCATGAGGGCGGCCGCTAGGAAAAGAGCCGCCCGCCATCCGGCCTGGAGTCGACTCAGAAAATACCCGGAAAGCCCGGCCGCGAAGGCCAGAATCCCCAGGACACCGATGGTGGTGGCGTAGACCACTGCCACGATCGAGAGCGATTCCCCCTCGGGAGCCAGCAGCAAGAGTTCGGGGCGAAAAACAAACATGAACGGCAGGGTGAAGCCGACCAAGGCCACCCGGAAGGCCGCCATGCTGGTGGGGAGAATCTTGGACCCCGCCACGGAGCTGGCTGCGTAGGCCGCCAGGGCCACCGGGGGCGTCACCATGCTCATCATCCCAAAGTAAAAGATGAAGAAATGGGCCGCCAGCGGCACCACCTCCAGCTTCCCAAGAACCGGTCCGATGAGGGTGGCCATCAGCAGGTAGCAAACGACCGAGGGCAGGCCCATCCCCAAGATGAGGGACCCCGCCATAATGAGGAAGAGCGCTCCCAGTAAATTGTCCTCCGCCAAAGGCAAAATCAGGGCGGGGAAGCGGGTTCCCACGCCGGTCAGCGTGACCACCCCAATGATGATCCCGACGCAGGCCGCGGCACAGATCAGGGGAACCACATCCCGCCCCGCCCCTCGAATGGCTTCCACCAATTTGGCCGCATTGAGACGGGTTTCCGGACGGAAGAAACTCAAGGCCAGCAGGACGGCCAGGGCCAGGGTGACCGCTCGAAAAGGAGTCACCCCTAGCAGAAGAAACCCAATCAAACTGGCGAGCGACCCGAGAAACAAGACTCCTTTGTAAGGCTCCAGCTTTTCGGCTTCCTCCGAAACGGCCGCCGCCGAGGACGCCTCCTCGTCCTCTTCTTCTCCCGAGGCCAGAGGCTCCGAAGCGATCCGGAGCGAGAGAAAGTGGACGAAGAGAAAAATGGAGAGGTAGTAGAGAATGGCCGGGATGAGGGCCGACTGGATGACCTGCAAGTAAGTCACGGCCGGTTGCACAATCTCCAACATGAGATAGGCGGCCGCCCCCATGACCGGGGGCACCAGGGCCCCACCCGAGCTGGAAGCCGCTTCGATCCCGCCCGCAATCTCTCGCCGAAAGCGAGCTGCCCGCATCATCGGGATGGTGAAGGTGCCAGTCGTGACGACGTTGGCGACCGCGCTTCCCGAGAGCGAGCCCATGAAGCCACTGCTCACGACCGCCACTTTGGCGGGCGCGCCCGTGCTGTGGCGGAAGACGCGACGAGCGAACTCGATGATGAACCCCGTCGCTCCCGTGGCGCTCAGAAAGGCCCCGAAGACCACAAAGAGGAAAACGTAGCGAAACATGACCCCCAAGGCCACGCCGAAGACCCCCTGGCCGTGGAGGACGGTTTGGGAGACCACTCGCTCCAGGTCATACCCGCGATGGGGGATCAACCAGTCCGGCAAGTTCGGACCCGTGAGCGCGTAGACGGCGAAGAGGATGGCCAGTGTAGGCAAGGCCCAGCCCATGCAGCGCCGCGCGGATTCCAAAACCAGCACGAACAACACGAGCGCGATGGCCATGTCGAACCCCGTCTCCTGCCCGGGGCGATTTCCCAGCGGCTGCCCCTCTGACCACATCCCCGAAAAAAGCGGCTCGGTTTGCACAATGAGGTAGCCGCAGGAGAACACCGCCAAGAGGGCCAAGACGCCATCCAGGATCTGGGACCACTTCTGGTCTTTCCATTTTTGAAGAAAAGGGAAATTCAGGAAGCAGAGCACCAGGCCGGCCATGGCGAAGACGGCCAGGCTCGACTGCGGCTGGAAGAAGGGGTAGTTGACCTCCGAGATCGTGAAGACGATCAGGAGCCCCGCGATGAGGGAGTTGAGAAATTTCATCAGCTAGGCCGCTTCCCCGAGGAAAGAAGAGGATGCTTCACTCCGCCCAGATCCCGATCTCCTGGTAGAATCGAATGGCTCCCGGATGAAAGGCGGTCCCGACCGGCCGGGCTGCGTTTTTCGGGTTGATGGCTTTGCCTGCCGGGTGCTTGGCCACCACCTCCGCGCGGTGGTCGTAGAGCGCCTTCGTCAATTGGTAGATCGTTTCTTCCTCCATGGCCGCTCCCGTAATCAGGTGCATTGAACCGACGTTGAGACAGGGAAAATCGACTTCCTGTCCCCGGTAGGTCCCTGCCTTCACGACCGCCGGATGAAAGAAAGCGTATTCCTCAATCAGCTTTTGGCGGGCGCTCTCCTCAAAGGGCACGAACAAGATCTCGCCCGAAGCGGAGGCTTGCGTGATGGAGGCGGTCGGGATCGCTCCGCCCAGGAAGGCAGCCGCGGCCGAGCCATCCGAAAGCATGTCGACGGCGGCGGCCTGGGTGCCATAAAGGGGCGTCAGCTCCGACAATTTCAGGCCATGCGCTTCCAAAATGGGTTCCACGAAGTGCTCGAAGCCGGCCCCGGGAGGGCCGATCACCACCCGCTTGCCCCGGAGGTCGGCCATCGATTTTACTTGGGAACTGGTTGGAGTGATGAAGAAGGCCACGTTGGGAGCAAGGGTCATCACGCTTTGAATGGGCTGCGCCTGGCCCCAGTCCTGCCCTCCCCGAGAGGCAAAGTAGGAGATGGCGGCATTGGCCATGGCGAGGTCGAGTTCCCCGGCCGCCAGTCGGCGAATGTTCTCCTGGGTTCCCATGGTGGACTCCGCCGTGATGGTCCACTGGCCTTCGCCAGCGTGCGTTCCCAAAGTTTCCGCGATCGCTCCCCCCACCACGAAAAAGGCGCCGCCGGGAGGGGCCGTGCCCACGCTGAGGAATCGTTTTCCTCCGCCTTCACCCGATTCGCCGGAAGGGGAACAACTGCTGAGAGAAGCGCCCGCCAGGAGCAAAAAAGAGAGCGAGAGGAGGTTTCGGTAAGTCATGGAGAAGAGTCTAGATGGAAGTGGGATGGATGCGAGCTTCCAATCCCTCCCCTGAAAATCAAGATGCGGCTTGAGAATGTCCCCGGCGGGGTGCCTGGGCCACTCCTCTGGGGCTCATACCAAGCTGCAGAATTCACTGCTAGAATGGCCGAGTGGATTTCGGGCCAGACCAAGGCGCGACGAGGGCGCGATGCAGGCACCGTAACCGAGGAGCAACGCAGGGCTGGCTCGAAAGACTCCGGCTCTCCCTTCCCCGCGCTTCAGCGCCTCTTCCCCACATCACCTTCCCTCCATTCTTCCAGTGAATTCTGGAGGTTGGTATCAGTCCGCTTCGGCGGTCCGGAGGGCGGCCCCGAAGTTCCCAGACTCTCTCCAGCCGAGGTAGCACTCCAGCAAACGGCCTTGGTAGCTGACAAACGGAAGGTGAAGGAGGGGCCCAGCCGAAAGGACGGCCAGATTGAGTCCTCTCTCCTGGTTCCAAATGTGGGCCGCTTCGATGCCGCGGCGAACAAAAGGACGATCGCTCACCCCCACGATGTAGTGGGTGAAGTTGTGGAGAGGATTGCGGCGATACCAACTGCGCTGGCGCTTGCCTTGGTCCGGCTCTTCGGGCCGCCACCACTCGGCCAAGGGGGTGTCGCTATTTTTCCACCACCAGTTGGGGTTGGCTTTGGCCACGCCCCAGAGGTAGCTCCCCCGGAGGTCAGGCTGGCGCGGCTCGTGGTAGAAGTGGTGGCGGCCAACGATCTGCTCCTCTGGCGGAACCCGGGTGCTCCCGGGGACCAGCGCACAGCTGCTGAGCCCGATGAGACCACCGAGCGCCAGAAGACTCGTTCGTATCCCGGTCATGGCCGCTAGAATTCGAGTTGCTGCAAACGTTCTTCACTCCAGGCGAGCCCGTCTTCGATGAGCAAGTCGCCGCTGTGTCGCTCCGCCAGGACCTTCCACTGGTCGACCGCTTTGCCAAAGTAAAGCGCCGCCTCCTGCCGGTTTTCCTGCTCTTCCAGGACATGGCCGAGATCGCCATAGAGAAAAGCGATGCTGAGCTGAATCTGCTTCTGCTGGCTCGCTTCCAAGCGCTCGGAGCGCAACAGCTCTTCCAATTTGGCGACCGCCTTTTCGGCCAGGGCGGTGCTGCTGCCATACTCCTGCTCATCCACCAAAAGCTCCGCCATCTGGTATTCCTTGAGGGCCAGTTGGTAGCGGTAGTAGGTCAGCTCGGGCTTCTCTTCCACGAGTCCTTGGAGAAACTCGATGGCCCGTTCCAGCCGGTCCATGGCCGATTCAGTTTGGCCTTCGTCTCGCAGGAATTGGCTCTCGTTGGCCAAATTGAGCGCCAGGTGATAGCGGTATTCCTCGGGGCGATCATTCTCCTCCACCAGGCCCTCGAGGATTTCCACCGCCCGTTCGAAGAAGTCCCGCGCGGCGTCGGGAGCGCCAATTTGATTTTCGATGGCACCCAACTCTTCCAAGGCGCAGGCCAACTCGTAGCGCGGCAGTTGGTATTGCGGAAATTTCTCATAGACCGTCATCAGCTCGGAGAGAGCCAAGTGGTGGAGGCGCTGGGCTTCTTCCAGATCGTCCTGCTCTTGCAGCATCTGGCCCATATTGACGTAGGAACGGGCCAGGCGGGAACGGAATTCCCCTTCTCGGCCCTCACTGCGGGCCAGGCGACGGTAGATCTCGACCGCCGCTTGGTGACGCGCCATGGCCCCTTCGATGTCTTCTTCCTTGCGAGCGAGAACGCCCTCTTGCACCAAGCCAGCCGCCAACAAGCGCAGGGGGCTGACGTCGATGGGGTTGGCCTCGCTTTCGGTCTTCATGAGGTCGATGGTCCGGCGGACCGCGTCCTTGGCCAGTTCCAGGCTGCCGATGCGGAATTGCAGTCGACTCAACTCGAGCGAGGATTCCGCCAAGCGCATGGTGGCTTCGGTGGGATCGATGTCATCTGGTCCCTCGCGCAGGGCGATCCAGGCCACACAGGCCTCTTTGTAGCCATCGAGCGCCGCGTCATCCCGATCTAGATCCAGGAGCAGATCCGCGCGATTCTGGAGGGCTCGGGCCCGCTCCAACCGCAGCAGGCTATTGCCTTCCAACTCCTCTAAGAAAGAATCATAGAAGGCGAGGGCCCACTCGGCCTCGTCCTCGTAGGCTTGGAA
This sequence comes from Verrucomicrobiota bacterium, assembly GCA_039027815.1. Lineage (NCBI taxonomy): Bacteria > Pseudomonadati > Verrucomicrobiota > Verrucomicrobiota bacterium. Next base: position 31,139 of record JBCCJK010000012.1, on the reverse strand, counting down.
GCCGGGGTGGGAGACAGGGCGCCGGTCCCGCACCACTTGGAAGAGCCGATCGGTGGCCTCCTGCGCCCGCTGCAAGTTGACCAAGGCCCGGTTCTCGGCACTCCGGGCGATGTCCCGCACCGCCTTGGCGTCTCTCACCTCGCGGAGGGACTCGGCCTCCCGGGCTTGGACCTCGTTTTCCTTAGCTTCGATTTCTTCGGCATGGATCTCATCGATGCGCGCATTGCGTTCCAGCTCCTGGCGATAGCGCACTTGGTAAACCGTCGCCGTGACCGCCACCGCGATCAAAAGCAAGGCCAGCAAAAGGGCTCCCCCGCGCGTCAAAAACAGGACGCGCTGGGCTTTCTTTTTCTCACGCGCCAGCCGATCCCGCTCCCGCTGCTCATTGCGCTCGCGATCAATCCGATCCAGCTCGATGAGCACCTCCCGCATATCCACATACCGGCTCTGTGCGTCCAAACTGAGGCAAACTTCGATCACTTCCCGAAGTTGCCTCTCGGCGTCCGTCTTAGCTGGTTTGTCCCAAGTGACGACTGGCTCGTCTCGGAACTTCTCGGCCAGTTCGCCGGGAGAAATTTCCGGGAGCGGCTCGCCCGCTTCGCGAGCGCGTTGGATGGCCTCGGCCGCGCTGTTGGCGCGGGGGAAGCGCTTGTTGAGGAGGCGATAGGCAATCACCCCAAAGGCAAACACGTCCCAGCCGTAAGCCACCCCTTCCTCCGCGCCCTCGGGATGGGTCAATTGTTCCGGACTGGCGTAGAGGAGGGAGGTCGTGGGATCCAGATGATAAATCCCGGAGACAAAGCCCTGCCCGAAGTCGGTCAGCTGCACCTGCTTTCCTTTTTCAGTCAGGAAAATATTGCCCGGCTTGAGATTGCAGTGGGCGATGCCGTGCTTGTGGAGAAAGGCGAGCGCCTCGGCGATTTGGCGGATGAGCTGGGTCGAGCCTTGGTAGTCGAGCGTCTCCACCACCCGGGAAAGGGTCTGAGGCAGAAAGCGTTTCGTCCCCGGGCCAGTGCTTTCTTCCTCTGCCAGAAAGGCCGTGACGTAGTAGGAGGGACGGCTCCGAAAGTCGAACTCATGCAGCGAAATGATCCCCGGATGCGGGGGGAGACTGAAGAGCCTCTGGAGGCTGGCCTCCACTAAGGTGCGGTTGACCGCCATGGCCTTGAAAACCTTGAGCGCACGATTGCTCTGCCCCTCATAACGAACCCGGTAGACATAGCCGCAAACCCCTTCCCCAATCAGCTCCAGGGTTTCGTAGCCTTCGATTTCGACGGTGTTCATTGGCAGAGGGGATCCAGCCTCCCCGGGGGCCAAAGCCTAAGGGAAAGGCTCACAAAGGGCAAGCGCCTCGATGAGAGCGTCGTTCGGAGGGTGCTTTGCGCTTTCTAAGCAGGGAGATTCGCGGAGAGCCCACCCCCGAAGGCGCTCTCCCTTTTTCGAATTGGGTCGAATCGGGAAATCGAGGGCGCTAATTAGGCTTTGCATTCCTGGGAGCGGCTCCCATGCTCAGGCGTCGGATGAAGCAAGCAATTCCCCTCTTTCTCAAGGGCGCGGCCATGGGAGCGGCCAATGTCATTCCCGGGGTCTCAGGCGGCACGGTGGCCTTTCTCACCGGGATCTACGAGACCCTCATCCGCTCCCTCAAATCCTTCGATCGCGAGGGCATCCAGCTCCTGCTGACTTTCAAAATCCGCGACTTTCTCGCCCACATCCACTTCAGCTTTCTCCTGCCGCTGGGCTTGGGTGTGCTCGTGAGCATCCTCTCGCTCGCCAAGATCCTGAAATACCTCTTCGAGAACTACCCCACCATGCTCTGGGCCTTCTTTTTTGGCCTCATCTTGGCCTCCATCCTCTTCGTGGGACGCCTGGTCAAAAAATGGTCCTTTGGCAGCCTCACCTCTCTTCTTGTCGGAACCGGTTTGGCCCTGGCCATTGCGCTCATGAAGCCGGCCGAAGAAAACGCCGCGCTCTGGTATCTCGTGATCTGTGGGGTGGCGGCCGTCTCCAGCATGATCATCCCGGGAATCTCTGGATCCTATGTCTTGGTCCTTCTGGGCAACTACCAACTGATTATGTTGGAGGCCGTCTCGGACTTGGACTTCGGGATCCTCCTGCCCGTGGGTCTGGGCGCGATGCTGGGTCTCCTGGTCTTGGCGCGCTTGCTCGATTGGGTCTTCGCTAAGCACCACGACACCGCCATCGGCCTCTTGACCGGCTTCGTCGCGGGCTCGCTCCTGGTAATCTGGCCCTGGAAAAACGAGGTCTATCTCTTGAACGAGGCAGGCGAGCTGCTTCTGAAAGATGGCCAGCCCAAGGTGGCCGGTTACGACTGGCTCCTGCCTTCCCTGGCTGAGGCTTCGACCTGGATGGCCCTGGGGTGGCTGGTCCTGGGCTTTGGGATGGTCTTTGCCATGGAATGGTTCGGAACGCGTAACCAAGGCCAGCGAGAAACATCATGAGCCCGAGCGAGCCGGCCGAAAAAGAGCCCCTTTCTTTCAAAATCATTCGCCAGCGTCTCCTGGCGGGGATTGGCTTTGCCCTGCCTACGGTCCTGACCGTCTGGCTGCTGATCGTGCTCTATCAGCAGCTTCTCCGGTTCGGGAATTCGATCGTCGAGTTTGCCTTTCGTTTTTTCGGGAGCGCCTTTGGCACCCAGTGGTCCCCGCAGGAAGTCTTAGGGCCTTTCTGGAGTTGGCTGCTCAATCTGACCCTGCCGCTCGTCCTCTTCGGCTTGCTCGGCTTCCTGCTGTCCCGGCAGATCGGGCAACGGATCGTGGAATTCTTTGGTCACTTCCTCCAGCGGATGCCGGGGCTGAATTGGGTCTACAACACCATCAAACAAGTCATCGACGCCATCCGAGGCATGGGGTCCAAGGAGCGCCAGTTCAAGGGCGTGGTCTATGTGGAATACCCCGCGCCGGGCTGCCGCTTGATCGGCTTTGTCACCAATCAATACTATGACCCCGACCTCGGGAAAAATGTCACGGCCGCCTTTTTGCCCACCTCTCCCAATCCGCTGACCGGCTTCACCCTCATCATGGACAATGACCACGTCATTCCCTGCAACATGAAGGTGGAGGAAGCCACCAAGCTCATTCTCTCGGCGGGGATCGTCTCTCCCAGTCGCTTCACGCAACTCCCGGTCGACGAAGCCATCGCCCAAACCACCCGCCCGGCCACCCCAGAAGAGCCCCGCTAGCCGAGAGCGGCCAAGGCTTTGCGCGCTTTGGCGAGGGCGGCGTCCGCCTGGGGGTCCCGGCCGAGCGATTCCAGCCAGGCCTGGTAATTTCCCACCACGATTTCCAGCTCCTCGCCATCGCCCGGGTGCTTTTTGAGCGTTTTGAGCGCGTTCACAAAATAGGTTTGGGCCTGCTCCTCCTGCCCGAGGTTGGCATGGAAGACCGCTAGGTTGCCCTGAGTTTGTCCCACATCGGTGTGACCGCCGGCGTGGAGCACCTGGCGGACTCGCAGGGCCCGTTCGTAGGTCGACTGCGCTTGCTCGTCGAAACCCGCCATGGCGTAGAGGCCTCCCAAGTTGTTGAGGACATCCGCCACCTCCTCCGAATTCTCACCATGGAGGGAATCGAAGTAGTTGGCTGCTTCAATGTAACAGGTCTCGCTTTGGTCAAAGTTCCCGCTGTTCTTGTAAAGAAGCCCCAGATTGTTTTTGAGGGTGGCCAGGATTTCGATTGGATGCGGGGTCACCTTCAAATAGAGCTCGACCGCTCTTTCAAAGTGCTCGCTGGCCTCCGCTTCCCGCCCCAGGCGATCATACAGATCCGCCAAATTGCCCAAGACACGGGCCCGCAGAGAGGGTTCCAGACGGCTGGAGTTGGCCGGGAGAACCCCGAGCGCTTCCTCGTAAGCCTGCGTCGCTTTGACCGGGTCCGCCATGCAGAAAGCCAGATCGCCTCGCAATTCCAGGGCTTGGAAGAGGGCGGGACCTCCGCTGGCCCGCGCTTCTTCGATACGATTTTCGACCGCTTCAGCCGCTTGCTGACGGTGGCCGTTCTCGAAGAGACTGAGGATTTCGGGCTCGCGAATCCGATCCGAAATCGATCCCAAGGAGGTCATGATAAGGGGGAGGGAAGAGGGGAAGCACACGAACAGCGTTTAGCCGCTGCTGGTTAGGGCCGCGACTATGGAAAGGCGTTGCGAAGGAATCAACCCAAAAAGCTCGCGGAGACTTTCTTCCGGCGGTCGCCCTGGCTGGAGAATCCCCAGGGTCTCAGCCAGTTTCCGCTCGAAGTGCAGGACCGCCTTGAGGGTGACCGGCTGGTCGTTCAAAAAATCCAAGGCCCGCGTTAGAAGCGAATACAGCTCGGCCGCCTCGCCCATTTCCATGCCTTCCACCCGATCCAGCCAAGCGGTGAAGTAGGCGGCTGCCATGGTATTCCAATAGCGTTCTCGAATGTGGAGCCGAGGGTTCTCGAGATCGGCCTCGCGCAGGACGTGGAGATCGCTCTTTCGGCTGGGAACCCACGAGATGCGGGCGGTGAAGAACAAATCCAGCCGACCAGCCAAGGCACTTTTGGGACGCCGCGCTCCCTTGGCCACCGTTTTGACCCGCCCTTCGGCCTCCGTCCACCAATGCACGATCCAACTCGTCTCTGAGTAGGGATAGCGATGAAGGACCAAGGCGGGCGAATCCAAGGGAGGCTCAGTTTCCGATTTCCCGAGCCAAGTTTCAAGCGCGAGCTGCCTGGCTTGGACGGCCCTCTTCGAGAGATTGGCAAAACGAGCACTTGAAACTGAAAATGGGAAAACGGAAACTCTCCCATGGACCGCAACGTCGCCCTCGACCTCAACTCTTTTGATACCGGCCCGCTCCTGGCCCGCTTGGGAGAACTGCGGAAATACCTGGACGTCGCTTCCCTCTCCTCGCAGATCGAGGCCCTGGAAAAGGAGATGACTGCGCCTGACTTTTGGGACGATTCCGACCAAGCCCAGGGCAAAATGGCCGAGGCCAATCGACTGAAAGCCCGCCTGCATCCCCTCTTGGAACTGGACGCCCGCATCCACGACCTCGACGCCCTTCTGGAACTGGCCCAAGAAGATGGCTCCGAGGAGATGGCCGAAGAAGTGGCGACCGAATTCGAAGCCGCCGGCCAAGCTCTCGATGCCTTCGAACTCCTCCAACTCATGAGTGGGGACTTCGACCGCAACAACGCCTACCTCACCGTGAGCGCCGGAGCCGGCGGGACCGAGTCGTGCGACTGGGCCAGCATGCTGCTGCGCATGTTCCAGCGCTGGTCGGAGCGTCGTGGCTTCGAGACGGAAATGGTCGACTACTCCGAAGGGGAAGAAGCCGGCATCCGCGGGGCCACCATCTTGGTCAAAGGCGAAAACGCTTATGGCTACCTCCACGCCGAGCGCGGGGTCCATCGACTGGTCCGCATCTCTCCTTTCGACTCCCAGTCCCGCCGTCACACTTCCTTTGCCAGCGTGGATGTCTCCCCGGAAATCGATGACGACATCAACATCGACGTCAACCCAGCCGACATCAAAGTGGACACCTTTCGCTCGGGCGGAAAGGGCGGCCAGAACGTCAACAAAGTGGAAACCGCGGTCCGCATGACGCATGAGCCGACCGGCGTGGTCGTGGCCTGCCAACGGGAGCGCTCTCAAGGTCGCAACCGCGAACTCGCCCTCCAAATGCTCAAAGCCAAACTCTACCAGATTGAGGAGGACAAGAAGAAGTCGGCCGCTGAGCAGCAATACGGAGAAAAGGGAGAAATCGCCTGGGGCAGCCAAATCCGCTCCTACGTCTTTCAGCCCTACCAAATGGTGAAAGACCACCGGACCAACCATGAAACCGGAAACATCACCGAGGTCATGGACGGCGCGCTCGATGGCTTCATCGAAGCCAAGCTGCGCGCCGACGCAGCCGCTTGAACCAAGTCATCTCAAGCGGCCCGCCGAACCGCCGATCATGCCGTCCCCCTCCCGCCTAATCGTCTTCCAGCGATCAAGCTGCCGAGCGGAATCAACACGCTGCCGGTCATCCACTGCCAGTGAACTTGCAGCGTTTGGAGCAAGTCCTCGCCCCAAGCCACTTCGACCTCAATCTCCCGCTCAAAGGTTCGCAAGGTGCGCGCCTGGCGCTCCCCATCCACGAAGAGAAGCGCGTCCAAAGAGAGAAACAGGGTCTGCTTCCCGCTTGCCTGGGGGGTCACGTCCCACTGCCAGGTGGTCGGCCCCGCCAAAGAAACGGCCTGCTGCTCGCTGGAGAGCGCCAAGATGGAGAGGCCATTTCCCTGGAGGCGGGCCAGCATGATGTCCGAGAGCAGGATGCGCTCGCTTTCGACCAAGCCATTTTCTTGGGCTATGGCGGCCAGCTCCTCTTGGGTTTTTCTCGGATCGAGCAGGAGTTGGATGCGGGTCGCTTTCCCCTTCTTCATGATGGAGGGCAGATCGAAGGCGATGCTGCCTTCGATCAGTTGATCGAGCGCCGAATCAACCGCTTCCAAAGAGTCCGTGAGGGAGGCGGCCTCTCGTTTCATGACGGCCGCGGAGGGAGGGGCTGGCCTGGCTTGCGGTGCGGCCGGCGGGCTGAGGACCGGGCCCCGCTCGTTCATGGTATCAAAGGCATCCGCCAGCCGGGTGAACTGCTCTTGGTCGAGCGATTCCAAAACCCCTTCCGCCTGTAGCCCACTCCAAACGATTTCGAGCACCTCATACCAGCTCAGATCCGCCGGCAGCTCCGAGGAGCCCTCCTCCCTTTCCACTATCTCAGGGGGCGCAGGGGCCGGGATTTCTGGCAAGTGGGCGATCGAGGGAACCTCCTCCCTGACTGGGGTGGGCTCGACGGCCGGGCGGAGAAAATCGCTCTCCAGAAGGGCCCAGACCAGACTCGTCGTGACCGAGACGGTCAGGAGCCCGATCAAGAGGCGCTGGGCGGAGGTGGCAGTCATGAGAGTCAAGGAAGAGCCAGGTTTTCCTAGCAGGGAATGCGCCGCAGCGTCAAGCCCGGCCAGACGCCAGCCTCTCAAAGAGGGACTCCCAAGCGTCCAAGTGACGCGCCGCGGTCAAAGGGACGACCGTCTCCCGGGCCGCCCGCCCCAGCGCTTCCAGGCGCTCTCGCGGGCTTTGCTCCATTTCCAGAAGAAGCGCGTGCAGTTGGGCGGGATCCTCGGGGTCTTCCAGTCGGAAGGCATTTTCCCGGTCTCGCACCTGATCCTGCACCCCATCTCGAGCCGAGAGGAGGCAGGGCAAGCCGCTTGCCATGGCCTGGAGGGCGGTATTGGCGCAAGCGTCATAGCGGGTGGGGTGCACGAAGGCGTCCACGCTCTGCAAAACCTCCGCTAGGACCAAGTCGGGGCCGAGCCATCGAATCCGCTCCTGCAATCCATAGCGTTGGACTTGGCGAAGCCAAAAGCCATCCGGCCACTCTCCGGCCACACAAAGGGTGCCGCTCAACCCGGGCCAAGCTTCCAAAAGGGCGCCCAATCCTTTTCGCTTGTGATCGAAAGAAGCGAAAAGGAAGAGCGGTCGAGAGGGTTCGATTCCCTGGTCCTGACAAAATTGCGCGCGCTGGGCTCCCCCGGTGGCGGGGTGATAGAGATCGGAATCCACGGCCGTGTGGAGGACGGTGAAGCGCTCGGGATCCACGTCGTAACGCCGGGAAAGCTGCTCGGCCACCTGGAAGGAATTGACGGCGAAGTGGCGCGTGCCCCCGCCGGTGTAGCGTCGCTTCTCGAGAGAGCGTTCCACCAAGTTTTTCGGAGCCCAGCGTTTCCACCATGGCAAGAGAGCGGAATACTCCGCGTGGCATCCCCCCCCAGCCCGGTGGATGTCCTGCACGCCCGTGAGTCCGAAGCCAAGTCGCCAGTCCACTTCTAGTGAGGCTGCCTTGGCCTCGGCTCGTTTCACAAAGTCGATCATTCGCCAGGTCCGGCTCACAGGAAACCGACCCAACTCATGAAAGCTCACTCCCTCGGGTCGCTCTCCGGCGACCCGGCCCGCAATCACGTCCAAACGGTGACCGCGTGCCACCAACCCTTTCACCAAATGACCGAGGTAGCGCTCCAAGCCGCCGCCGATCCCAAACTGGTGGTGCAAAATGGCCAACCGCATCAGTCCCGCGGCCGCTCCTCCCGGGTCTCATACTCCCGCAGACGGCTGTGGCGGACGAAGGTCATGTAAGCGATCGATTTGGCGACCCAATAGCCGGCAAAGCCATCGAGAAAGCCTTTCCGCAGGATGTAGCAGCGGAAGAAGCGCCACCAAGGCCGAAAGACGGCATCGACCAGCGAAAATCGCTTCCCGGCCGCCAATTGCCTTTCCAGATAAGCCTGGCCGAAGGTATTGATTTTGGAAACAAAGCTGGCCATGTCCGGGAAGGAGAAGTGATTGAGGTCGCCCTCGAGGAAGCGAGTTTCGCCCTCCCGCAAGTCGATCCGATCATGCTCGATGCTCCCCCCCCACCGGGCCAGGTCACGCCGGAAAAGACGCAGCTTTTGATCGGGATACCAATCGCCATAGTAAATCCAGCGGCCGAGGAACCAGACTCGCCGGTTGAACTCGGCCCCGCTGTAGATGTAGACGAGATCGTCGTCAAAAAAGCTGCGGAGAGATTCTTTGAGAGGGGCGGAGAGTTCTTCATCGGTGTCGAGCGCCAGGACCCAAGGCTCTTCGCAGTGGTCGAGGGCGAAGTTTTTTTGGTCCCGGTAGCCGAGCCACTCCTGCTCGATCCACTTGGCCCCGTACTTTTCCGCCACCTCGCGACTGTGGTCGCGGGAGCCGGAGTCCACGATCACGATTTCCTTGGCCAGCTCGGCGGCGCTTGCCAGGCAGCGCTCTAGGCTCTCCGCCTGATCGCAGGTCACGATGGAAATCGAGAGAGGGTAAGGACTGGAGGCCGCCATGGGCGCAAAATGACCTAAGGGCGATTTCCTGCCAGCCAAAATCCACGCTCGCGGCAGCCGAGGCTACCTCAGCTCAAAACGGATGCGGCACTCCGTGCCATGGGAGCGAGCCCATTCGACTTGGGCGCTGAGTTGTTGGCCAAGCGTTTGCACGATCTGCAGGCCGAGGCCCGGGGACTGCTGGGGATCGACCTTGGCCGGCAAGCCGGCTCCATTGTCCCGCACCCAAACGACCGCCCCTCGCTCCCGACCCCGATCGACCTGGGCCCCGACTTCGATCTCCCCGGTGGGCCGATTGGCAAAGGCGTGCAGGAGCGCATTCGTCAGCAGTTCGTTCAAAATGAGGGCCAAGGGGATGGCTTGCTCGATAGAGACACGGAAAGAATCCTCGACCCGCTTTTCCAGCTTCACCTGGAGGTCCTCCCGGTGGTAGCCATGGAAAAGATGCGGGGCCAGGAGATCGAGGAATTTGGCCAAGGAAACCTCGGTCAAGTCCTCCCCCTTGTGAAGTTGCTGATGGATGAACGCGATGGTGGTGACGCGGTTCTGGCTGGCTCGGAGGGCTTCCTTGGCCTCGCGATTGTCCATGCCGACGATTTGCAGATTGAGCAGGCTCGCGATGATCTGGAGATTGTTCTTCACGCGGTGATGGACCGAGCGCAGCAGGCCACTCGATTCTCCACCGGCCACGCTCCCGGAGGATTCGACCGGAGCCACTTCGGCCCGCGTGAGTCGATTGATCGCGAGAAGTCCCCGGGCCGGTTGGCCCGGCTCTTCCAACGGCACGAAACGGACCTCCCCCCGGCCGACCTTACCGTCCTTGCGGGCGAAGGGAATCTGCCCTTCGAAGAAACCCTGCTGGTGCATGGCCGAGGAGAGTTTGCGATTGAACTCGCGCGGCGCCTCCGGTGAGTAGAGCCGGTAGAGCCCCTTTCCGAGCACTTCTTTCCGGGAGTAACCGAAGAAGCGCTCGGCGGACGGATTGAGGTCGATGATGCGGCCCTTGAGATTGGTGAGCACCACGGCGTCGCTGATGTTGGCGAAAGTCAGGGCCTGCCGCCGGATGGCTTCCAGGGATTGGCGGGTCCCCGTGATATCCCGGATCACCAGGACGTAGCTGTCCTGCCCACAGGCGGAAAGCCGCCCATCGTAGGAGAGCTGGGTGCCGTCGAAGTGCTGCCGCTCAAACTCGAAGCTGTGGTTGAACCCACTTTCGCCGAGCAGTTTGGCTTCGACGTGTTCCAAATGAGGGGCGGCTTCCGGCAGGACGGTCCCGAGACTTTGGCCGACCGCCCCTTCATCGAGATCGAGGCTGAACTCATTCGGCAGGATCAAATCCTCGATTTTTCCGGTCCGATTCACCAAGAGAATCAAATCCGGAATGGCCTCCAAGAGCGCCAGATTTTGCTCCTGGCTGGTGCGGAGATCGGCTTGGGCGGACTTGGCGGCCGAGATGTCATTGAAGAAGAAAGCGCGCAGTTGCAGCTGCCCTTCCCCATCGTAGACCAAGCTCATGCTGGAGCGAGTCCAGACCGGAAAGCCATCCCGATGAACCAAGCGCAGTTCCGTCTCGCTGGAACCATTGATGCCATTTTCACGAAGCGCCCGCAGCTTGGGGAGATCGCTGGCGGCGACCCAATCCTCGATTCCCATGTGGCAGAGATCGCGTCGTTCGAAGCCGAGCATCCGGGTGAGCGCGTGGTTGGCATCGAGCACTTCTTGGTTCTCATCCACCAGCGCGATGCCCACGCCGGCGTCCTTGAAGATGGCGCGGAACTTGGCCTCGCTCGCCCGCAGCCCCTCCTCATTGTGGCGGGACTCCGTGACATCGGTCATCACCAGCACAAGCGCCCCACTGTGATGGAGCCGAGGGCGGATTTCGATTTCCTTGAGCAAGCCCTCGCTCGTGACCAAGGAAAAGACGCGCGTGATTTGTTTGCGCCAGCAGTCAATCCGCCAGAGCTCCAAGAGAGCCGTTTCGCCCTCAGGATTGGGACAGGCGGCCACCAGCCATTCCTCGAACTCTCGACCGATCTCCAGTTCGTGCCCCAAGATGCCACGATGCTGGGGATTGGCATACAAGATGGCCCCTTCGTGATCGAGCACCGCCACGCCGAAGGGCATGTGATCGGCGATCTGCAAGCCCTCCAGTCCCGGAGGGAGCGGATTCTCGGCCGCTTCGTCGATGGCGTTGGCGAATTGATGAAGGGCTTCCGCCGGGGGCCGGGCTTCCAGCTCCTCCACGCGAAGCGCCAGGTCATTGCGCTCCGCCTCCAGCGAATCGGTCAAATCCTCCGCCTCTTCTCGGAAAAGGTGGGCTTCTTCCAACTCTTCCCGCAGCGACTGCAAACGTCCCTCGGCTTCCTGCTTCCAAGCCTCGAGCTCCGCCACCACCGCGCTCTCTTCTTCCAGAGGGGCGGGAGGGCGCTCGCTCTCCAGCAGCTGCCGCTTGAGCTGCGCCACCTTGCCCTCGAGGGCTTTTTTGAGCTCGAGCTGCTCGGCCAAGATGAGGTTGTTCTCCTCGAGCGCGCCCGCCAGCTCCTCGGCGTCCATGCGGAAGCGATTGGCCTGCTCGACGGCCTGTTGCAGGCTGGCCTCTCCCGGAAGAGCGAGCGCCGTGCCCTCGGCCGTACGGATCATCATGGTGAAGGCCAACTGGCGGGCCTTCTTGCCGGTCGGCGCTTCCGACTCCAGCACGACGTCCTCCCAAGTCTCGTCCCCAGTCCGCAAGCGCCCCTTCCAGTGAAGCGGCAGCTCCTGAGCCAGCGATTTGCGCAGGGCAAAGCGGAAGTCATCCACCTCCTCCTCATCCAGGAGGTCCTCCATCCGAACGCCCTGCCCTTGGGAAGCGGGAGCGAAGTCGCGAAAGCGGGCGTTGGCATGGAGAATTTCGCCGTCCGCGTCCGTCTGCACCACGAGCCCCGGAAGACTGTCGAGGACCAGCCCGCGACTCTCCTCCGCGCTCGCCGTAGGCATCGGGGTCGCCCGGGATTTCAGCTCCTGCCCCAAGCGCAGGACGGCCGTTACTTGCCCCGCTTCCTCCGCCACCGGAAAACTCCTCCACTCCAGGCCGATGCGCTCATCCGGACCGACCTGCAAGTCTTCGCGCTGGGCCACCGGGTAGGAGAAAAGCCCGCCCGCTCGCAGCGATTCCACTGCCGAGTGAAAGCGCTGCTCGGCCGAGACCCCATCCACCACCGAGAGCGCCTTCCAAAAAGGTTCTTCCTCCAGCTCCTCGACCTCGCTTCCCAGCAGCGCCGCCAGCCCTTGGCTCGCTCGCAGAATGCGACCATCCAGCCCCAAGAGAACGGCCACGCTCTGTCGATGGGTGAAAAGCGCTTCACTCCAAGCGGTCGACTTCGCCTCGGTCGGGACTTTCAGGAACGAAGAGCCCGCTTCGGCCCCCTTCTCCTCCTCCTCGGAAGGCTCGCTGGGCCGGTCGCAATTCACAATCAAACCGCCCGGCTTCCCCTCTCTCGATTTCCAAGGCCGGATGTCCCAGCGGAGAAAAATTTCTTCGTTCTCCCACACCTCAAAGGGCCTTCCCTCGACCCTCTCCGACGCCCCATCCAGGCAGCGCTGAAAGATCGCCTTCCACTCTTCTCCCATGCTGGGAAAGATCGCATCGAGCTGCGGTTGCGGGACCTCGACTTGGTTCATGGAAAACAGCTCGTTCCATGCCTCGTTGGAAACGAGGATGGCCAAGTCGCGATCAAGCAGCGCCATCGCGCTGGGCGAATTCTCGACCACGGTCCGCAACATATCGGCTACCCGGTCCCCCGAGCCATTGCTGGCGTGGGAAGACTCGTCTTGTGGCAAGTCACGCGGCTTGGGGGAGAGCGGCTTGGCCCCGGCCTTGAGCGGAGGCAGCTCCTTGGGTGGGCTCTCCGCCGGGGGCGGGGGCCACGGGGCGGAGGGGGCGCCCCCCGTCCGCCGACCGGGAGAGCCGACCGCAGCCCGCGCCCGCAGGAGAGCGCCGTGCAGGCGGATCTGAGCCGGCGGCGAGGCCATCGACTTGCCCTCCTCCAAGCGCTCTTGTTGTCGGGTTAGCCAAGCGGCGGCCGCCACTACGTGGGCCTTGACGGAAGCAGCGGAGAGCGGCTTGACCGCCACCTCGTTGGCCGAGGTATCGGCATCCAACCAGAGCGCTTCCGCTTCGGGCCCATCGACCAAAGCAATGAGGTAAAGCTGAGGAGCGGCTGCATTTGTGCGAAACCAATTCACCATTTGATGGGGTTCCCCGGCGGAGGCCAAGCTCAGATTGCATACGACTAAACTCTCCTCCGCAAAGGACTGCATAGCCTCGGAGTCGGTCTCACAAACCCGGGTCGCAAAGCCCTCTTCTTGGAGAGCGGCTTGGAGGGCATCGCGGGCCGAGCCAGGGCGCTCCAAGAGCAGCGCGCGCCACGCGGGCGCTTCAGGAACGGGGGCTTCTTCTTCCGGCGATGCAGACATGGCAGAGGCCTACAACCTACCCGAGCCTTCCGGAAAACTCCAGAGGAATGGCCTCCTGAGGAGGGGGAAAATCAGCGATGATAGGGCTCTCCTCGTCGCAGTGTCTGTACTCGATATAACTGTTCCAGCAGGACCAAAAGCGCGAGTTCGTGCTGGAGAGTGAGCGCGGAAAGTGACCACACCAAATCGCATTCTTGGCGGAGCCCTTCGCTGTGCCCTTCCGAGGCCCCCACCAGAAAGGCCACCCGTTTTGCTTCTCCCCGCAGGGCCCACTCCTCAAACTGCGCCGCCCACTCCCGGGTGGTGGGCGAGGCCCCTCGCTCGTCGAGCGCGATGCGGAGGCAGCCTTTGGACTTCTCTAAGAGCCGGGCTGAAACCGCCTCCGCCGCCCCGTCTTTGACATAAACGAGATCGACCCCTCCGTAGCGGGATAGGCGCTTGAGGTATTCCGCGATCCCCGCCTTGGCGTAGGCCAAAGCCGGCTTGCCGGCGGCCAGGACCAGGCATTTCACCACTTCGCCAGCAGCCAAGCCGCCAGCTCTTCCACGGGGACGCGCTCCTGCTCCATGGAATCGCGATGGCGCACCGTGACGGTGTTTTTGAGGGCGGCGTCGTTTTCGCCTAGCGTTTCGAAATCGACCGTGATGCAAAAAGGCGTGCCAATCTCATCCTGCCGACGATAGCGCCGGCCGACCGCTCCGCTCTCGTCATAGAAGACATTCATCCGATGGCGCAGCGTTTCCTGAATTTGGCGGGCCAGGCGGACTTGCTCTGGGTTCTTCTTCAGAAGCGGGAAAATCGCTGCCTTGATCGGGGCCATCTTGGGAGAGAATCGCAGCACCGTGCGCACTTCGGTCTTGCCCTTGTCGTTGGTCACTTCCTCCTCATCGAAGGCCTCGCAAATCAGGGCCAAGACCGTTCGGTCACAACCAGCGGACGGTTCCACCACGTGGGGAACAAACTTTTCCTTCGTCTCCTCATCGAAGTATTCCAAGGGCTTGCCGGAAGCCTTTTGGTGAACCCCGAGGTCGTAGTCCGTGCGATAGGCCACCCCTTCCAACTCTTGGATGCCGAAGGGAAATTCGTACTCGATATCGTAGGTCTTCTTCGAGTAGAAAGCGCGCTCGCCATCGGGAACATCCAAAAGGTGAAGCTTCTCGCGCGGGATCCCGATCTCCTGATAGAACTCGAGGCGTTCTTCTAACCACTCGTCCGTCAGGCGCATGCCGTCTTCGGGGCGACAAAAATACTCGATTTCCATCTGCTCGAACTCGCGGGAACGGAAGGTGTAGTTGCGCGGATTGATCTCATTGCGAAACGACTTGCCGATTTGAGCAATCCCAAAAGGCAGCTTCACCCGATTGGAATCGAGGATGTTTTTGTATTGGCAGAAAATGGACTGGGCCGTTTCGGGTCGGAGGTAAGCGATGGCGCTGGGATCGTTGTCCTCGGCGGAGGCCCCCATGGTCGTTTGGAACATGAGATTGAACTCCCGCGCTTCGGTCACCGGCACTCCGCTGCTGGGGTTGTAAGCGGTGGTGCCTGCAACCGCTTTCACCTCACCCCTCACGGGCGAAATGGGTGGATCGAGTGATTCCGGAGCCATGCGCTTTCCTCCGTGCAGGAGCTTGGAATAATACTCCGACGCGATCCGGGTGGCCTTTTTGAGAGACTTCCCTGAATCGTTCGGCACCAGCACACTGAAGGGCTTGGACTTGGGATGGACCTCTTCTCCTATTTCAAACCCATCGAAGTGCACCACCACCCCATCCTGGGGCTCGATTTGGTCGGCTCGGAGCCGCTCGCCCGTCAGCAAGTCATCGCACATCGGATCGGAGAAACCGCCCACGTGCCCGCTTGCCTGGAGGACTTCCTGATGCGTCAAAATCGAGCCATCCATGCCCACCACATCCTCGCGACTCTGGACGTGCCGACGCCACCAGTAGTCCTTGAGATTGCGCTTCAGCTCGGCCCCGAGCGGGCCATAATCCCAGCACCCGTTCAGCCCTCCGTAAAGCTCCGCCGACTGGAAAATGAAGCCGCGTCGCTTGCACAGCGAAACGATTTTTTCCATGCGGACGGGGTCGGTGTGATCTTTGGAAGCCATGAAATCAGGGTGGAAAAAAGGGGCCGCAAGAAAGCGCAGAGGTCTTTTTTGACAAGCGGGAACCGGAGGAGACGCCTTCGCGGCTAGGAATCCCCGGCTTGCCAGCGAATGAAGGACCCGGTATTCTCGTCTCAAAGACCCCATGGAAGCGACCGACTATTCCTGGAAAAACATGAAACGGACCCGCTACCGGACCTTCCGGAATCGGAGTCGCTTCGTGGGCTATGTCTTTTTGGCCATCCTTTTGGCGGCTGCCATTCATTTCGGGCTCTGGGTCTGGTTCAACATCCTTCAAGTGCCCGTGGGAATGAAATACCAGATTTATCAGCTCTCGCCGGCCTTCACGACCCAGCCCACGATCGACGCCTCCGGGATGAGCCGGCAGGAAAGTGAACAAGAGACACAAACCGCCGCTAGCCTGGGGGCCGAGGAAATCGTGACCGAGGTCGAAGAATTGGACCTGATTGATATTCAGCAAATCCTGCCGGAGAGAGAAACCGTCCTCAGCCCTGAGGTCAGCCAACCGGAAAACTTTCTCGACTCCCCCTCCGTCACCGCTTCGACCGAAAGTTTCGCCGACGCCATGAGCGAGATGTCCGAGCAAGCGCAGCAGGAGTTGGATCGGCAACTGGAAGACGCGGCCGCCGCCCTCAAGCCGCAAGCGAGCGATCAACAAATGCTCCTCGATAGCCTACCCACCGGAACCAATCCGGATGAGTATCTGGAAAATCTCGCCAAGCAAGGCTCCGGCAGCAATGCCTCTGCCCTCCAGGGTTACACCAACCTCGGGGACCTCTTGAACGGCGAAGCGGGCGCCGATCGCGGCAAGCCGATCTTGATGCCGACCGACCTCCTTTTCGGTTACAACGAATGGGAACTCCGAGAATCGGCCAAAGTCAGCATGATGATGCTGGGCCTGCTCATCGAGCGCAATCCCAAGACACTCTTCCTGATTGATGGACACACCGACACCTTCGGAGGAGAACCCTACAACCTTGAGCTCAGTCGCAAGCGAGCCCAAGCGGTCAAGGATTGGCTGGTGCAATCGCTGCAAATCAACCCCCGCCGCATCGTGGCCCGCGGACGCGGGGAGTCTTCCCCCATCGCGAGCCCCACGGGCGGAGTGCAGGAACAGGCTCTCAATCGTCGCGTGGAAATCACCATGCGGGAGCCGCAGTGAGAAGTTGAAAGAGAGCGTTTTTTGAGGGAGACGTTCTCCCGTCCCCTCTCTCCCCTACGCTCATGAAACATCCCTTTCCGGCCTTCCTCGTCCTCACCACTTTCATCTTCGCCTCCTGCAACATGGAGGACGCGGTCGCCCAGATCGAGCAGACGATCGATCAAGACACCATTTGGGTCTATGCCCAGATTAATGTTCCAGAAGCCGGGGGAAAAATCGACGATTACTTCTACTACGGGAGAATTTCGCGAAAGCTCCACCAGGAGTATCTCGATCGGAAAGTCGATTCCGGCCCCATTCTCTTTCGAGACGTTCGCTACTGGAGCAATGAAGACAACTTCGTGATTTACGAGGATGAAACCTACACCGGTGACTTGGTCTTTCGAATCGAGGACATTGTTTTCGTCCGAATCCTCAAAGGAGATCCGTTGGTCACGACCCAGGCTGAAGAGGAAAGCGCGCCTTTGATCGATTAGGGGCAAACCGCCGGATTATACCAAGCTGCAGAATTGGCTGGTAGAATGGCCGAGTGGATTTCGGGCCAGACCAAGGCGCGACGAGGGCGCGGTGCAGGCACCGTAACCGAGGAGCAACGCAGGGCTGGCTCGAAAGACACCGGCTCTCCCTTCCCCGCGCTTCAGCGCCTCTTCCCCACAACACCTTCCCTCCATTCTTCCAGCCAATTCTGGAGCTTGGTATCAGGTCGCTTCGCCAGGTGATTCTTTGCTTTCGCCGACCGGAGGCGTCGCGTTCTTTTTCACCTGGAAGGCTTGCTTCTTCTTGGGCCTTCCTGGTGAGTCTGCTGGGGAAGCGAAGAGTTCTTTTTCCTGAGCCTCTATCGCAGGCAGAACGTCTTCCAGGGTTTTCAGGAGACCGCGTAGTTCGTCCGCCAGCCCTGGCCCTGGCTCGGGTGGTTTTTTTATCTTGCGGGGTTGGGGAACGAATGATTTGCCTTTGTTCTCTGGAAGCAGACTTTTCAGAGGGGGCAGGGATTCTTCGCTCTCTTTTGCCATCTCTCAGCCTGCGGTGCCGGGGGTGACGGGGCAACTTCTTTCCGCCAAACCTCTCCCTTCAGTATGTTGTCTCCCCGCTCCCCGAAGACCGCCAAGCAGAATAGCTCTCCTTGGCGGCGCTTTTGGAAAAGCAGAGAAGCCCTCCTGAGGGAGATTTTTCTTTTGCAGGTCACCCTGTCGCAAATCGCAGGGCAGGCCGGCGGGCGGCCAGCGGTCGCCCCAGACACCCTCAGGAAGAGAATCCAAGAGTGCCGAAGCTCCCTGGAAAGCTATCAGGAGGAATTGTCTGGCCTCCTCAGCAAAGAACGGAGCCGGACTGAAAAGACCGCTTCCCGGAGCAAAGGGCTGCTTCGCTTTCCCGTGCCGGAAGTCTTCGAGGCCCGCATCCAGCGTGCGATCCAGCAGGGGAAACTGAAGTTCTTGGGAGCCCGTTGGCGGGTGGGCCAAGCCCGAAGCGATGATCTCACCTCCTGGGAAACGACCCCCCAGTCCAGCGGCAAAATCCCACGTCTGATCCTGGCTCTGGTCGGGGTGTTCATGGGAGTCTCCCTGCTGACTCTTTTGACAGTCAGCCGGCAAAAAAGCAACTCCCGCGTGGGGCCTGATGTGGCTGCGGAGGAGCGACTGCAAGCCAGCGCCGAGGCGGAGAAGGCGCTGCTTGGCTTTTTGCGGGCGGACGGATGGGAGGCCAAGCAAGCCTTTGTTCGCGATCCGGCGGCCGATTTGGCGACGCTCCAGGATTGGTCGGCCCAAAGCGAGGCCCAGGTGACCTCCGTCTTGGAATTTCAGAAAACCTCACTGCGTGCGCCCTACTTTTATTTTCAGATTGGCGATCCTTTGAGCGAGGAAGTCTTGCGAATCCCCGTCGTGGCTACGGACCTGGGCCCCAAAGTGGATGTGGCAGCCTACTTGGGGCACAACTCGCCCTCGCTGGAAGAGTATTTGGCTGCACCCGAGTATTGGCCAGACGGGGTCGCTCTGCGTGTTTTGGCGACCCCCGGGAACTATTTCAATTATGAGTTCCTCGAGAGCGAAGAGTGGTTCTGCCTCCGCTTTGAAATGGCCAGCGGGGATGCCGCGGGCTTTGCTTACGCCATGAAAGACTCGGCAGCGGCCAAGGCGGTCAAAAGTGCGCAGCTGGAGAAAGTCATGGAGGACATGAAGCAGCGAATGATTCTCCGTTTGCGGGTCACGCCCGGCTTGCCCGAGAGACCGGGCCCGCTCCAATTGGAAATTGTGGAATTCCTCCGTTTGGGCTGGGTTTTGTGAGGCGGATTTGAGGCTGGCGCAAATCTGGAAGCGTGCCACGATAGCGGCCCTCCCGTCCCCAAGCCCCGCCCAGCACCAGCCAATCGACTTTTGAGTTTAGAGCGTCTTTCCCATCACTGGTTTTCCAATCTCAGAGGCGATATCTTGGCCGGCTTGGTCGTGGCCTTGGCCTTGATCCCGGAGGCCATCGCGTTTTCCATCATCGCGGGAGTGGACCCGCAAGTGGGGCTCTACGCCTCCTTCCTCATCGCCGTCACGATCGCCTTTGCCGGGGGCCGTCCCGGAATGATCTCGGCCGCCACTGCCGCCACCGCCCTCTTGGTCAAGGGCTTGGTGGAAGATCACGGCGTCCAGTATCTCTTTGCCGCCACGCTCTTAGCCGGCGTCATCCAGCTCATCCTGGGATTTTGCCGGGTCAGCGAAGTCATGCGCTTTGTCTCCAAGTCGGTCATGACCGGCTTTGTCAACGCGCTGGCCATCCTCATTTTCTTGGCTCAGCTCCCCGAATTGGATCTCTCGATCGCCAAGGTCAACTGGATTAGCTACGCCATGGTGGGAGGGGGCTTGGCCATCATTTACCTTCTACCGAGGCTTACCAAAGCGGTCCCTTCGCCCCTAGTGGCGATTGTGGTGCTGACGCTGATCGCCGTTTGGGGTGGCTTGGATTTGCGGACGGTGGGGGACCTGGGGCAGCTGCCTACAGCTTTGCCATCGTTCGCCTGGATTGAGGTCCCCGTGACGTGGGCCACCTTTTTCATCATCCTTCCCTACTCGGTCAGCATCGCCGGTGTGGGCCTATTGGAATCGCTCATGACGGCCCAGATCGTGGACGATCTCACGGACACGCCGAGCGATAAAAACCGCGAGGCCCGCGGCCAAGGGCTGGCCAACATGATCACGAGCTTCTTCGGCGGCATGGCGGGCTGCGCCATGATCGGGCAATCGGTCATCAATGTGAAGTCCGGGGGCCGGACGCGACTCTCCACCCTGGTGGCGGGAGTGGTCCTCATCATTCTCTGCGTGCTCTGCGGCCCTTGGGTGAAGCAGATTCCCATGCCGGCGCTCGTGGCCGTGATGGTCATGGTGTCGATCGGGACTTTCAGTTGGTCATCCTTCAAGAATCTGGCCGTCCACCCTAAGTCTTCCAGCGCTGTCATGATTGCGACCGTCGTGACGGTGATTTGGTCGCACAACCTTGCCATCGGTGTGGGCGTGGGCGTGCTGATGAGCGCGATCTTCTTTGCGCGACAAGTTTCCCAATTGATGGTTGTGACGAGTCAGTTGGATGCAGGGAGTGAAACACGGACTTACACCGCACGAGGGCAGCTGTTTTTTGCTTCTTCGGATCGCTTTATCGAGGCCTTTGATTTCCGGGAAGTGCTTTCCAAGGTGGTGATCGACGTCTCGCACGCGCACTTCTGGGACCTCACCTCAGTCGGCGCCTTAGACAAAGTCGTCCTCAAATTCCGCCGCGAAGGCACCGAGGTGGAGGTGCTCGGAATGAACGAAGCCAGTGCCACGCTCGTCGGTAAGTTAGCGATCCATGACAAACCGGATGCGGAAGCCCGCCTGATGGATCATTAGTTGGCCTTCCCCCTCTGCTCATGTCTCACCTCCTTGCCTGCACCGACGGCTCCCTCTACGCGGCCAGCCTCCATCAACACGCGGCCTGGGTGGCTGGGAAGACCGGCTGGGGTGTGACCCTCGTGCACGTGATTGAGCGGGAGGAATCGCGGCCCGCTGCCGACCTCACCGGCAGCATTGGCTTCGACGCGGGTCAGGAGTTGCTGCAGCAGTTGGTGGAGCTGGATGAGGCCCACGCTCGCGTGGCCCGGCTTCGGGGAAAGGCCTTGCTCGAAGACGGCGCGAAGCAACTGGCCGAGGCGGGGGTGGAGCCGGTTGTCACCTTGCAGCGCCATGGTTCGCTAGTGGAAAACTTGGTCGATCTTGAGGAGGACGCGTCTCTGGTGATTATCGGGAAGCGGGGTGAGCACGCCGATTTCGCCAAGGGGCACATCGGGAGCAATTTGGAGCGAGTGGTGCGTTCTTCGCAGATTCCGGTTCTAGTGGCCTCCCGAGCCTTCCAGCCGATCCAAAAGGTCCTCATCGCCTTCGATCGTGGCCCGAGTGCCTTGAAAGCGGTCCATTTTGCCGCCACCAACCCTTTGTTTGAGGAGCTGAAGATCACCTTGCTCTCGACGGGTCGGGAAAATGAATCGCTCGAGCGGGAATTACAAAACGTGGCCACTGGCTTGCGGGGGGCCCATCGGCGGGTCGAAGCAGAGTTCGTGGTGGGTGATCCGGAAGAAACCATCGCGGCCGAAGTGGAAGCCCGCGGCATCGATCTCTTGGTCATGGGCGCCTACGGCCACTCCCGCATCCGGCAGCTCATCATCGGCAGCACCACCACCGCCCTCTTGCGGACCTGTCATGTTCCCGTGCTTCTTTTCCGCTGAAAGGCCACCAAGCGGGGCGATGGATTAAGCACTTGTCAATGTCCGACCGCCTGCGTAGGGAGACCGCCCACCATGCGTTTTCGACTTTTTGAAAAGCAGGAACTCGCTCACCTCAAGCGCTCTGCCAAATACATCAAGCCCTTCAAGAAGCTCTTGATCCTCGCCTTGGTCTTCGGAGCGATCGCTGGCCCCTTCAACGCCTTGATGCTCTTTGTCTTCAAAGCGATTATTGATTTTGCTTTGATCGGCGAGATCACCGCCGAGGGTCCGGCCGGCAAGATTGTGGAAGCCGCCGCCACCGAGGCGGAAGACAGCGCTTCCGGTTTGTGGGGCGTGATGGGTGTCTGTGGAATCATTCCTCTCATGATGGCCGGTCGGGGTCTGCTGACCTATTTGAATCGCTATTTCATGATTTTGGTGAGCAACAAGGCGCTCCAGGAAATCCGGCGAGAGGTCTATGAAAAGCTGATGGCGCAATCGCTGAAATTCTTCAATCAGCGAAAGTCAGGGCACCTCATTCAGACTCTCTTCAACCAATCCCAAATGCTCTCCAAAGCCGGGGTCACCCTGGTGGTGGACGCGGTGAAACACCCGGTAGCCATTCTCTCCTACGTGGTGGCGCTCTTTTCGGCGGATTGGATGTTCGCGATCTGTGCCCTCTTCGTCTTTCCCCTCTGCATGTTTCCGGTGATCTACTTTGGGAACCGGGTGCGACATTCCGGACGAAACGAAGAGGAGCAAGCCGGGCAATTGCTGGTGCGAATCCAGGAATCCATGGCGGGGATCAAACTCATCAAGTCCTATGCCCGCGAGCCCTATGAAGAAGGGCGCTTCCAGGAGGCGAGTGATGGGATGATTCGCATGCAGATGCGTTGGACCAAGGCGCTCGAGATTGTCCCTCCCTTAGTCGAAACGGTCGCTTCCCTCGGCATCGCTGCCGGTCTGGTCTATGCCTCCAGCGTGGGGATGGAGGCCAATGATTTCTGGTTCCGCTACATCACATTGATTGCGATGTATCCCCATGTGAAGGCCTTCAGTCGCCTCCAGATCCAGACCAAGCGATTCATGATTGCGGCCAATGGGGTCTTCAGTGTGATTGATGCGCCGGTGTCCGTCGAGGATGACCCCGAGGCCAAACCGGCCTCTCCCGAAGCGGCCTCCATTCGATTCGACGAGGTCACTTTCTCCTATTCAAAAAAGGTCAGTGCGGTCAAAAACTTCACCTTCGATTTCCAAAAGAATTGCCGGTATGCCTTGGTGGGCGAGAGCGGGGCCGGGAAGTCGACTCTCTTTTCGCTCATCCTCCGATTTTATGATCCCCGTAAAGGCAATATTTTTCTGGATGAGGAAAACTTGCGCGAGATCAAGCAGCGAGAGCTAAGAAAACTGGTGGCCTTTGTCAGCCAGGATAGCTTTCTCTTTCACGACACCATCGAGAACAACATTCGCTACGGAAAATTGGATGCCACTCGGGAAGAAATCGAGGAGGCGGCCCGTAAAGCCCATGCCCACGACTTCATCCTCGCCCAGGAGGAGGGGTATGAAACGATCGTGGGGGACAAGGGAACCAAGCTCTCGGGAGGACAGCAGCAGCGCGTCTCAATCGCGCGGGCGTTTCTGAAAGATGCCCCCATCTTACTCTTGGATGAGGCGACCTCGGCTCTCGACTCCGAATCAGAACAGCGGATCAAAGAGGCCTTGGACCGCTTGGCCGAAGGCAAGACAGTCATTGCCATTGCCCACCGGCTGGCGACGGTCCTCAATTCGGACTGCATTCTCTTTATGAAGGAAGGTCGTTTGTTCTCGCATGGTTCCCACCACCAGCTTGTTGAGAGTTGTGATGGCTATCGGCGAGTGGTGGAACTGCAATTTGCCCAGACCGTCTGATAGCCTGCCGGATGCAACCGCCCGTAGCTCCCGCACACCGCCCCTATGAAGTTTTTAAGAAGACTCTTCGCTTCAAAAAGAGAGCGTCCTGAAGGGGGGAGCGGGAGAGAGAGCCAGGAGCCTCCCGAATCCATCTTCTTCTATACCTTTCACAAGAGCGCCAGCACCTTGTTCTCGGTCTTCGGCTTGAAGCAATTTCTCGGGTATCACCATATTGATTACGCTCGCCAAATCAGCGCTGGCGAGATCACTCAAGCCCAGCAAATCGTGTTTCATCCCAAGGGCCATGTTTACGGCCCCTTGCGCTTGTCAGCAATTCCGGCCACCAACTCCGAAAAGGAGCCAACGCAGGAATACTGGTATTTGATTCGGCAGGCGGCTACCAGCGAGTTTGTGGCCGGCAAGCGCTGTTTATTTTTTGTAAGGGATCCCCGCGACATCATCGTCTCCGCTTACTTTTCCTTTCGCTACTCCCATCGGGAAAGCACCGTTCCCGAGATTGCTGAGCGACAGCGAAAGTCCCGGGCGTATCTTTTGTCGTTGAGTATAGATGATTATGCGCTGGGGTATTCCTCGCGACTGCAAGAGAACTTCCAGCTTGCGGCGGAATTGATAGAAAACGCCAACGAGGCGCTTCTCCTGCGTTATGAGGATATGATCGAGGATTGGGAAACCTTTGCCGAACGGTTGAGTGAATTCGTGCCTGTGAAAACAGGAGCGCTCGAAGAACTCAGGGAACGATCTCGACCCAAGACGGTCGAAGAAGTGGGTGGTCACCAGCGAAGTGGGAAAACTCAACAATTTCGCGAACACCTCTCCCGCGTAACCCTTACCCAACTCAACCAAACCTTCGCCGAGACCTTAGTCCGCTTCGGCTACCCCAGCTCTTGATCCGGGATCAAGGGAAATGGCGAGAGGCTTAGCTTACTAGTGAGATGGAGGTGACGGGGAGGGCGAGTTCGCGCGTTTCAGGGGAGGCCGCCTCAATGGGTTGAGACATGATGCCGACCCAGCAGTCTTGAGAAGACTCCGCCCGCTCGATTTGGCTGAGATCGAATTGGAATTTGATGAGATCGTCATCGCGTTCGACCTCGGCCTCGATTTTCTTTTCCGGAGAGAGGCTGCACAAGAGAGCAGGAGATCCTTTCCCATTGGCCTTGACCAGCGGCAGGGCGGAGAGCTCGAGGGTTTTGGCCTGCGGGGAGATGGTCAGAGGAATACCGAAGACGGGTTTGGCCCAGTGAAAGGCTTTGCCTTGATAGTTTTCCTTCTGGAACATTCCCGGAAGAAGAGGAATCCCACTTTCTTGCGCCTCCCAACGTTGCTCGTCACCCAGTCTGGCGGCGGGAGAGGCGTTTCGGGAAGCCAGTTCGAGGTAATGCAGAAGGCAGCGCAGGGTCTGGGCTTCATAGTAGCGGGCGAAAAAGGGGAGAGCCCCCTTGGGGTTCCACCAAGCAAGTAGTCTCACCAGCCAAGCGTTCCAGTCGCGGGTGAGAGCCGCCTTCTGGACAGGGGAGAGGGAAGGAAGCCAACCGGCTCTTTTATGGCCGGCAAGTTTGACTGCCTTCCGCTCCAGTTCGCGCCAATCGAGCGCGCCTGGGAAGTCGAGCGGAGGATTGGGGAAGTAGGGGAGCCGATCGTCTTCCGGCACGTCGAGCAGGTATTTCGCCTGCCCCTTGACGAATTCCTCGATTGCTTCGTCGAGGTAAATTTTGTCTGGAGTGTAGTGATGAATCACTCGAACACCGGGAGCGTGCGCGATGTAGAGCCCTTGTCTATGGAGGTCGCCTGCCAGCAGCCATTCACTGAAACGGCCGTAGTCCAGCCGGAGCCCTCCAGCCAATTCGTAGGCCTTTCGGCGAATTCCAAAGCCACGGATGACCATCTTCGCCCAGTGGCCGGGCTGCCGCCAGTCATGGAACCCTTCGCCAAAGAAGAGGGCTTCCATCCGGCCCCAGGGAGTGGCGTAGCCGTCCGTGCAAGAGGAACAGAATCCGGCGGCCTCGTTGTTCTCAAAATAGTGGCGGATCTCCGCGGTCAATTCTGGTGGGGCCTCGCAATGGGGTTCCGTGAGAAAAAGCCATTCGGAATCGGTGGCTTCGATCCCAGCGACATACTCTTCCATGTCTCCCTGGCCCAGAGCGGCCGAAGGTTGCTCAGTCTGGAGGATCAGGTCGTGGTCTCTCAGGAAGGGCCGGAGGGATTCACCCAGTTCTCGGGTGTCTCGATTGGCGATGAGAATGAGCTGGAAGTCATCGGGAGCGGCTTCCTGCCCTTGGGTCCAACTGCGAACGCAGATCGGGGCCATGTTCCGATGGTCGCTCAGCGGGATGACGACGCCGATCTGCGGTGTCGTTTGGTTTTCCCGAATCCAGTGCGGCTTGGGTAGGCGCTCTTTTTGCGGAAAGCGCTCGATATTCTCGCACCAGCTCATTTGGGGCAAGTGATCTTGCAAGCGCGGCAGTCTGGGCGCTTCCCCCTCCTCGAGAAGCCATCTTCGGATTTCCCGGTAGCAGCTGGTGGTGGCCCCCAGATATTCTTGGGTGCTTCCTTGGATGTTTTCAGTTTCCGCAAAAAAGGGCCCACCGTGCCGGACCCCATCGGTCGTGATTTCGACCCAATCTTCTCCCTGCTGGACTCGGAGTTTCTTGTCCAACCAGTCGGGAGCGCCGTTGGGGCCACAGCTGAAGGAGAGAGAATCGCCCGAGGTCCATTGGGCCTGAATGTTGGTTTGGACGGGCCCTGGGTGCTTACGGTCCACTCGCCAGTTGGCTGGCACCGGTGCTTGGGCGCTAACTCGGGCCGGGTCCTCTTCGGCTATGACCTGGGAGACCTCCTCCGGTAGAGAGCCGACTAGAGAGTAAACGAGATCGAGCAAATGAATGCCTTGGTCGAAGAGCTTCCCTAGGCAGTTTCCCTGAAACTCCACGGGCCCTCTTTGGCGGAGGACGGCGACCTGGTTTTGGAAGGCCTCGAACCAAGGGAGGAGCCTCATTTGATGGCAGAGAAAGACCGGTATGGTCAGCTTGCCGAAAGCTTCTTCAGCCAAGGCGACCGAGGCCGCGGCAGGCTTTTCTACCAGAATGGCTCTGAGGTGAGGCGCTTGCCCGAGGCTGGCGGCGATTTTCTTACGGGAAGCAAAAGGCGGAAGACATAGGACGAGCAGGTCGCAAGGGTGGCTCTTTACAAGAGCGTCCAAATCTGTCCCGAGAGCTGTGCCTGGGAGGAGGGATTTGGCCCGCTCCAAGGCGGCTTCGCTGACATCGCAAAGGAAGCTGACTTGAATCTCCCCGGCTAAGGAGCGGAGGCCGGAGAGATGTTCCATGGCACGGGGCCCGCCCCCGACAAAACCGACTTGAAGTGCTTGGGATGACATGAAGGTATAGGTTTTTTCCGCCACTATGGCGGGAGGTCACCTTAGGAGGCGAGCGCTTATTTGCCAATCAACTTCTTCTTTCCTCCCCGTCCGAGCGCAAGTGCTGCGTAGCCAGCCGACTGGCCTTCTCAAAAGCGGCGCGGCTGCGGGCCCAGACTTCTCGGAGGGCGGGAGTTTCCAATAAGTCCGAGAGATCGATATTTTGACAGCGAGGGTAGCTGTGTTCTCCCGATTGATTGAGCGTTGTGAGAAAGCAAGAGAATCGATCAAAGGCGGCTTTCTCCATGCCGGAGGAGTAGTCCAGATGAAGGAAGCGAGCGGCCAGTCGAAGTTGCTGGCAGGAAAACGGGATCTCGTCTTGGTATTGGACCAGGGCGAAGGGGGAAGGGTCTGGAGTGGCCTTGAGGGTGACCGCCGAAACGTGCTTGGTCCATACAGGGAACCACTGAAGGAAGAACTCCGAGAGAGTCTGCTCGAGAGTGGAGGGGTGCTTTTTTTTGAGGAGGTAGTGGTAGTGCGAAAACAAGCAGTTCTCGGGCTTTCGGAAGAGGTAGAGAATGCGAGCGGAGGGGCGGGAGGAGAGTTGTGTGAAATTGTGAGACTTGAAAATTGGATCGATGAGACCGCTCAGCTCCACGGGGAGCTCTCGTGGGTCCACGTAACCATTGGGGATGACTTCTTTGGCTTCGAGGCAGTTCGATTGGTAACGGAGTGTCCCGGTCTCGACTTCCAGTTGAGTGTCATACAGCCCGCTCGGATCTCGGTCGAGGAGTTGGTTGACTATGTCTGAGAGCAGAAGCCGCAACCAACGAGATCCAGAACGAGGGAAACAGACCAAAAAGGAGTCTGTCGGCTGAAGGGCGCTGAGAAACCCTTCGGGGAGCGGCATGAATTCCTGATTCAACTAGCAAAGGGTGGAACGAGCCTCTTCGTGACAGGGATTTCCCGACAGCCGGGCTTTCTGAATCGCACGGGAGGCCTGATCAAAGACAAATAGATAAAAAACCTGGGCGGCTTCGTCGAAGCCGCCCAGGAAAGGAAAATCGAGCTCCTTCGGCTCAGAATCTGGTTTCAAAGCCAGCATACAAGCTGCGCGGGGCACCCACCCGGGGACCTTCGGGCAGTCGGCTGCTGACATACTCCGTGTCGAAAACATTCTGGATACCACCGAGGATGGTCAGGTATTTGTTGATAGCGTAGGAGGCGGACAGGTCGAGGAGGAAGTAGCTGTCCGTTTTGCCTTGGCGGCTAGTGGTGACCGGACCATCCAGGTTAGCGGCGGTTCCAAAGGTTTCATCGACCCAGATCGCGTCCACATTGAAAGCAAACTTCTCATATTGTAGGGCGATGCCGGCAGCGAGTGTCCAGGCTGGGACATAGGGAATATCGGCACCGGCGGTGCCACCGGCGAAAATGCCATCGCCGCCGCCGCTACTGAGCGCGCTCTCAAGTTCCGCGCTGGTGAAGGTGGCGTTGAAATAAGCTGGGAGACCAAAGCCCCAACCTTTTTGGGCGGCATAATCATAGCTGACCGTGCCCTCGAAGCCCCAAGTGGTGGCTTCCCCGGCATTCACGCTATTGGACAAAGCTGCTCCAAGACCGGCGTCCGTTCCCACCAAGTTTTCGAAATCAGTCAAAAAGCCGACCAGTTCCGCATAGAAATAGTCCTCTTTGCTGTGGCGAATGCCCAATTCATATCCGATTGACTCTTCCACTTCGATTCCGCGAGAGAAGAACTCGGCCGGTCCAGGAGTTGAGATTCCACGGTGGATCCCACCGAAAAGGAGACTTTCGTCGGTCAGCTCATAGCTGGCACTGATCCCAGCGGCCCAGGTATCGAGATTTCCAGATTCCCCGACACCACGCTCGTTGAGATCGTAGTCCAAAAACTCAAAGCGGACACCGGGGACGACTTTCAGTTTGTTCCAAGTGACCTCGTCTTGAAGGAAAATCGAAGCCGCAGTCGTCTCTTGGCGCCGATCCGATTCATCTCCAGGAGTTCCGCTCCGAGCCAGGGTCAGGTTTCCATTGCCATCCGTGTTGTAGATGTCCACCCACTGGAAGCGGTCCACGTAATCGTGATGGAAACGGAAGCCACCAGTAAGGGCATGATCCACGGGTCCAGTGGAGAGGGTATAAGTGGCCGCATTCTGGATACCAAGGGAGGCATACGAGCGATTACTGGCTCGGATGCCGTAAGCGCCCGGAGCGTCGCCCCGAAGGACGGGGAGGAAAGCGTTACCGTTCTCCAAGAGGGCAAGGTGCAAATCACTCCGCCCGACGATGCGGCCTCGGGAATCGACAGCTGGGTTTTGGGTCGTGCCCACGTGGTCGATCCGGAACCAATTCCGATTGAAGCGATTGTAGTAGGCGGTGGATTCAAGGCTGAGATTGTCCGTGGGACGGCCGGTCCAGCGGAGGTAAAGCCGGAGGTGGTCGGAGTCGAAGTTGTCGAGAGCCGACCCCAGGTAACGGCTGTAAGGATTGCGATCGAGGTCACTCTCGGCCAGCCCAAGGTAGCTCTCGTCCGCATCGAAATCAGTGTAGCCGACCTTGAACTCAAAGCGCTGTTCAAAGCTGGTTTTCGGCTCCCAATAGATTTTCAACATGGGCTCGTAGAGATCAAAACCAGTATCTTGATCGACGCCGGGAATGCTGCGGTAGCCGTCTGTGGATTGGCCGTGCCACTCCGCCACGAAGCCAAACTTGCCAAAGTCAGTCTCAAAAACATCGCCATACCAACCATGAATGAGCTGGGTATTGTCGCTCCCGAAGGTATACCGAAGGTATCCTGAGCGCTCTTCGGGCACGGGCGTGGAAAGGAAGTTGATCACGCCTCCAGTGGTGTGCGGCCCATAGCGGACCTGACTTGAACCCTTGAGGACCTCGATCCCTGCCATACGAGCGGTTTTCGGGTTGTAATAGGCGGCCGGCGCTGAATAAGGAGCCGGAGCCGAGAGAATCCCGTCTTCCATGATAGTCACCTTTTCAGAGCGAGTGCCGTCCGCGCCCCGGATGGAGATATTGATGAAGTTTCCGTAACCGTCCTCCTCTCGGACATAAACCCCTGGGATCCGCTGGAGGATTCGATTCACATTGGTGTAACCTTGGCGACGAAACTCTTCCGCGTCCACGAATGCGGCTGAGCCCGTCTGTTGTTTCACCAGTTCCGGTGAACCAATGACCGTCAAAGGCTCAATGGGCCTGAATTCTTCAGCGAAAACACTGCCGAAAGACAGCACTACGACACATAGGGTAAGAAGTTGAGGATGGCGCATAAGGGATCGTAGTGAGACACCGTCTCAAGGCAACCGGAGTTTCTAGAAAAATTCCCGAGGGTCACGCCTCGCAGGAGGGTGGGTCGCTTCATTCCTTGGTTGGACCAACGCGAATTCCTACCAGTCCCCTGAGAGAAAAAAGATGGTTCAGCAACTCGAGCAAAGAAAGCGACAAGTGGAAGCAAGCGAAAATTCGACGGTTGCTACGTTCCCAACACTCAATTTTTCCCTCCTGGCTTTGAATGTGCCTCGTGCTTCCGCCCCGCCTTCTTCCGAACAAGCCAACATCCCTGAAGAATTCATGCCGCTTCCTGAGCGGTTCGTGAACGCGATCGAGAGAGACGACCATTTCCTCGTCTGTTTTCCGAGGTCCGGCTCCCGTTGGCTTCGCCTGCTCTTGGCGGACCTTGTCAATCAGCGTTTGGGGCGACATCCCGAAGAGCTCTATACTTACCAGCTCGACTTTGAAAAAGCCAGGTCTTCCAAAGTCAAAGACTGCTTTAAATCGAGCGAGGTCGTCCCCAATGCCTACAATGCTCGGAGGGCCAGACCGCAACCAGTAAGCCAGCTGATTCGCCCCTTGTTTAAATCTCATAATCTCAGCCAAGTCCGTGTCCGGTCTTCGGGGCCCATTCTCTATCTCTTCCGATCGCCTCTGAGCTGCCTCTATTCTCATTACCACTTCCTTCGCGCTCAGAAGCAGGAGTCGGCAGAAGGGGTTGATTTGGACACGTTTTTCCAGAGATTTCTCCCTCTTTGGGTCCATCATGTTTCGGCTGCCCTCGAGGCTGCTCGGGAAAATCCTGAGCGCGTTCTCCCCCTTCAATATGGCAAAAAGATCCCGTTTACTAAAGACCAAGTGAGCCTGGCCGCTCGGACAATTGGCCTAGAAGCGACCGAGGAAGAGTTAGCGAGCGCCCTGAAGAGATATGGCCATTTTTTAGCCAGACTCAACCGAAAGGGAGAGCACAGCCACCCTCGAAGCCAAAACTTCGACGCCCGACGTTTTCTGAGCAAGAGAACTCTTTTGCTAGCAAAAAACCTGACTAAGAAAACATTCCGTGAGGCTGTGGGAATCGCGAATAAAGTGCTAAAGAAGAAACGTCCCTTTTGGAAGCGCTGAACAAGTTGGTTTTTTCAGAAGGGGTGGAAGAGAGGGGAGATATTCCTGCCTGAGAGTGCCGTATTCTACTGTGAGTGGAGCGTCTTGAAGGGGAAGAGTCCTAGGTTGTGGTAACCCGAGCTCTT
>JBCCJK010000011.1 GCA_039027815.1 Verrucomicrobiota bacterium | reverse complement strand
TGTGGGGAAGAGGCGCTGAAGCGCGGGGAAGGAAGAGCCGGTGTCTTTCGAGCCAGCGCTGCGTTGCTCCTCGGTTACGGTGCCTGCACCGCGCCCTCGTCGCGCCTTGGTCTGGCCCGAAATTCACTCGGCCATTCTACCAGCCAATTCTGCAGCTTGGTATAAGCCCTCGCCCTGGGCGGAGGGGACTCTTTTCAGCCCCTTTTAGCCCCTTTTAGCCCCTTTTAGCCTAAAGGAAGCTGCTTTTGAGGGAGATCAAGTGGGCTGCGTGCTCGAGGGCGGCGCTCAGTTGATTGCGTTTGATGGGTTTGGTCAGGTAGTCGTTCATGCCACTGTCCAGCACCTTTTCCCGATCTCCCTCCATGGCGTTGGCGGTCAGGGCGATGATGTAGGGACGGAGAGAATGGCCGGATCGTTCCCGAATCTGTTGCGTGGCTTCATACCCGTCCATGATGGGCATTTGCACGTCCATGAGGATGAGTTCGTGATCGTCTCCTTCGAAGGCTTCGACCGCCTCCCACCCATTGGCCGCGATGGTGACTTCGTAGCCCATTTTTGTCAGCATGGTTTCGGCTACTCGCTGATTCACCCGGTTGTCCTCGACCACGAGGATGCGCTGGGTCTCTCGGGGGAGGGAGAAGTCCCCCTCATCGCTCCGAACTTCGAAGGTCTGGCTGGCCCCGCCGTTTACGATACTACAAAGGGCATCGAAGAGATAAGAGGGTTTGATGGGTTTGGTCAGCACGGTGGCATAGCCCGGCGCTTGCCGCCTTCCCACCGAGCTGAGCAGGACGATGGGCGGGGGCTCGGGCAAGAGGTCCTGCACGGCTTGCCGGAATTGGTCGCCATCGATGTCAGGCATGAGGT
Organism: Verrucomicrobiota bacterium; assembly: GCA_039027815.1. Taxonomy (NCBI): domain Bacteria; kingdom Pseudomonadati; phylum Verrucomicrobiota; species Verrucomicrobiota bacterium. The sequence goes on along the minus strand of JBCCJK010000011.1, from coordinate 58,472 downwards.
AATCGGTCACCACCAAGTCGCATTCTCCGCCTTCTTGTAGCCAAGTCAGGGCCTCGCGCGCGTGGCTGAACAGGACCGGTTTCATCCGCCACTTGCGGAAAAGGTGCTCGAGGATCAGTCGATTGGTGGCGTGGTCATCCACCGCCAGCACGCGCAGCCCCATGATGGTCTCGAGCTCGGCCGGGGGATGCTCTTCTTCCCGGGCGAAGGCGCGGCAGGGGAGGCGGACCCGAAAGGTCGATCCCTCGCCCTCCTCGCTTTCGATCTCGATGGACCCTCCCATGGCCTCGGCGAGGCGCTTGCAGATGGCTAAGCCCAGTCCGGTTCCCCCGTAATGACGAGTGGTGGAGGCATCCACTTGGGTGAAGGGCTCAAACAACTGCTCCACGCGCTCGGGGGGGATGCCAATCCCGGTATCGCGCACGTTCAGGACCAGTTGGGAAGACTCGCCCTCTCCCTGGCGCTGGATGTGCACGAAGACCTCCCCTTCGTGGGTGAATTTGACGGCGTTGCCAATGAGATTGACGAGCACTTGGCGCATGCGCGTGACATCGCCCAAGACCTCCTGCGGGACGTTTTCTTCCACCAGGTAGGCGAGCTCGATCTCCTGATCGGCGGCAGCCGGCCCGAAGAGATCGAGGGCTTCTTCCACGGTCGTGGCCAGCGAGAAGGGCTTGTTTTCCAAGTCGAGGTGCCCGGATTCGATTTTCGAGTAATCGAGAACGTCATTGATGAGGGAGAGCAGGGTGTCGCCGCTGATGCGGATCGTCTGCACAAAATCGAGCTGCTCCGCCGTCAATTCCGTGTCCAAGAGGAGACTGGTCATGCCAATGACGCCGTTCATGGGCGTGCGAATCTCGTGGCTCATGGTGGCCAGGAAGGAGCTTTTGGCTGCATTGGCTTGGTCCGCCTCTTCCCGCAATTCCTCGGAGAGGCGACGCGCCGTCTCGGCGTCTTCCATCATGTTGAGGAGGGCGTGCCGGGATTCGTCTTGCTCCTGGGCCCGCTCTCGCCAAGCGGCTACCACCACTTCGATCATCTGCGCGAGGTGTTCGTGGTCGGTGGCTTGGGCTTGGGGGAAGGCTGCCTTTCCGAAAAATTCCGGGTAGCTCGCCGAGAGTGCCGAGATGCTCTTCTGAATGCGGGCCAGCACCTCCAGGAGACTGCTATTGAGTGCTGCTAACTTCCGAGTGAGCGCATCGGCCTCCTGGGTGCTGATGCGGAGGGCCCGATTTTGGCGAATGTTCTGCTTTTCCGCTTCGTGATAGCTCTCATTGACTTCCTGGCACCAGCGCCGCACCACCTCGGGCGGCGCTTGAGAGAGCGCCTCCGAGAGGCTCCCGAGGTCCGAGCCGCCCCCCAGGTTCAGCAGTTTGCGAGACTGCAAGAGGAGGAGTGGGTGAGGGGCCTCCTCCTTTCGATCCCGGTGGGAGGCACTCATGGCAGCTCCTCTCCCCGTGCACTTGGCAGCTTGGTCCTAGGCATCTTCACCGAAGGCTGTGATGGTCATGGTTTGGTTGTGAAGCTCACATTTGCCCGAAATTTTCGACGGCCCGACTTCCCCATAGGAGTGGAAGCCCGTGAAGACGGAGGTTCCGGGAAGGGCTTCTGCGACGGCCGAGACTTCCAAGTCGGTGTAATTACCCATGAGCAGTTTCCTCCCGACACAGCTGATCAGAATGGCGAGGTCGGGGGAGCCGGAGAGACCTTGGGCTGCGGTGGTGGCGCCATCGACCAGCTGGGAGTAGCTGGCGTTCATCAAGCGGACCTCGGCTCCCAACGGGACATCGCCCGCGAAGGTGAGCGATCCCTGCTCGCGGTCGACCGCCAAGAGTGTCCGGATCAAGCCATCCTCCTCCGCGCCCGGCAAACGCAATTCGAGCGGGTAGAGGAGACCGGAGGAGGGGAGTTCTTCGGCCTCCGGACCGAGGTAAGACGAGTAGACTTCCAAGGCAGGTTTTTCGTCGATTTCCTCCACGATGTTGGCGCGGGAGCGAGTCACCTTACGAAAGGTCCCAAAGGGCGTCCAGCCGCTGAAGCAGGAGGCGCTGACCCGCACCTTCTCTCCATAGAAGCCGATGCCCAAAACGTGCTTGGCCAGCACCTCGCCATTGTGCAAGAGCAGGGTGTTTTCGAAGCGCGGCCCATCGCCGGCCAGGCCTCCGCTCAGAGGGGTGGCCGGGCCGATTTCCTGGCGGAGACCTTCGACGAGTTCGCTGCCATTGGCTTCCAAGCCATCGCTCAAAACAAAGGCGGCCGCGAGGTCGCCCGGGGCGAGCAGTTGCGAGGCGAGGCGGCCACCGACCACGCGAGATTCGCCCATGGAGGGAATTTCTTCGGTGGCGACCCGCAGTTCGGTCGACTGAAACTCAGCCAGGGTCAGGGTGAGCACCCCGTCCTGCGCGCCTTCATGGGAAATTTCTCCCGCCGTGGTGCAACCCACGAGCGACACGCCGGGAAAGGCTTCCCGCACCCGGGCAAGCCACCCTCCATCCGTGAGAAGCGCTTCCGGTCCAAAGGCCAGCAAAAGCGCCTGCTCGGGCCGGGTCACCGGTCCGAGCTCGATGGCAGCATCCGCGGCGGAAAAGATTTGCTGGGAAGTCTTCATGGTCTGGGTGTTCGCAGGCAGAGGAGCGGCGCAGGCTTTCGGTGAGACCACGCGAGGGTCTCCCCGTCACCTGCCCAACCAAAATTGTCTCCCGAAGCGACCAAGAGGTCAAGCTTTCTGAAAATTATGGTAAAGGGGAGAACTATTCGACCTGAAGGATGAGGCGGTCCGATTCGCCGACTCGTTGGCCGACTTTGCGACCCTCCAGTTGCGCGAAAAGGCGAGTTTTCGGGGTCACGAGAGTGATTTCAGCTCCTTGGAAGTCGAGCACGAGGCCCCCTCCTGCCGGCACCAGCAAACAGGTCATCCACTCTCCTTTTTCTTCCAGCTCGACCAGGGCTCCCAGACCAATAGCGGCGTCGGGCGGAAAGTCGCCTGGCTGGAAGGCTTCCAGCAAGCGGACGGCTTCGGCCAGTTCTTCGATTTGCAGGGCCTGTCCTCGTGCCAAGTAGGAGGCCTCCAAGCTCCGGGTGTCATACTTGTTTTCCGCTTGGCTATCGGGATCGGTGGCAGCCGCGCAGCTCTCTTGCGCGGCTTTTTCAGCCCGCTCGAGATGGTCCCGCAAGGTCTGGCGCACGGTGGCGAGGAGTTGCTCTTTGAAGGGGGTGGCAGGCATGCGAAAGAAAAGAGGATAGAGCGGGGGTCTGCCCGCAGGCAAGTTTGTCCGCAGGCCAGCGACCAGGGGCGACTATTTTACTTGTCAAGCGGGCCCGGCCCCAGATAGGTGGCGCATGAGTTTTGCAGTCACCAAGGGTCGCCTGCCGGGCGTGGTGGAATTCAAGTATTCGGGCGCTTTGACCAAAGAGGTTCGCCAGGAGGCCGTTGAAAAGGGTTGGGAGTTGATTGGCGACCAAGCCATGCTGGCCGCCATCGTGGATTTTCGGGAGGCGGACACGCGGATGTCCCTTTTGGAAATTGTCGAGTTCCAAGAGCAGGAGGGGAACAAAGGCGAGCAGAACGCTACGGTCATCATTTACATCGCTGGGCGCGATTTCGAACGGGCTGAGTATGAGGCCATTGTCGGCTTGGACAACGGCCGGGCGATCGAGGTGGTCCACTCCATCGACGAGGCCTATGAGCTGATCGATGATTTGGAGCCAGCCGAGGAGTGAAGCGCTTCCGGCGCGCCTGCTTCCTGCGAGCAACCCGCTCCCCCAAGCCAAGATGAACGCCGCCACCTTGCTCAAGCGACGTCATCGGGAAGAGTTTCCTCCCTGTCCGTTTTTGCCCCCGATCGAACGGGTCCAGACGGCTTCCTTTTTGCGCGGCATGGAGGGGCGGGGGCAGGCTTTTTTTGAGGCGGCGCTCGGCTGTGGGCAATCGCTCTGGCGCCAAGGCCTCCCCGCCCAAGCCATTCTCATGCTGGACCGGGCCTGGAGTGCGGAAGAGTCGGTTCGTCTGGCGCCCGATCGGGACCCCTGGCAAGCCTTGGCCTGGTTGCTGGGACGGCCTTTGCCCCGCGGGGCTTTTCTGGGCAATCCGAGGCGGCACTTCCAGCACTACGCCACCCGCATGAGTGGGCACCGCCGAGAGATCCGGGTGGCCCGCGCTTGGGGAGGGTGGTGGTTGACGGGGCGCTGGCGACCGGAATTTCCGATCGATGAAGCCCAGTGGGATCAGGAGCGCTTGGTCGCACCGGAGGAGGAGGTTCTGGCTGCCACCTTGCAGGACCAAGGCTGGCCAGGGGAAGCGGAATGCTGGGAGCGCGCGATGCGGGGCCGGGTATGAAAGGGGAGGGCTTGCGAGAATACTTGGGAGAGCTGGGCGTGGTGCCGAGTCGCCAACTGGGGCAAAATTTTCTAGAGGACGAGGCGGTTTGTCGCGAGATCGTGAGCAGCTTGGGGGTGGGTCCAGAGGATTGTGTCATCGAGGTGGGCCCGGGCGTGGGGGCGCTCACGATGCCCCTTTTGGAGACAGGAGCGCGGGTCCGGGCGGTGGAATTTGATCGCAAGTTGGCGGCAGCGCTCCAAGAACGCTTGGCGGATCATCCGCGGATCGTGGTGGAGCAGGCGGATGCCGCGCGCTTCGATGTGCTCTCGCTTTTCCCAGCGGGGCCGGTCAAGCTTTTGGGTAATTTGCCCTACTCCTCCGGCACGGAGATCCTCCGCCGTTTTTGCGATCCCCCGACGCCGGTCACCGAGGCGGTCGTGATGCTCCAGGCCGAGGTGGCCGAGCGCATGCAGGCGGGCCCGGGAAGCAAGAGCTACGGCGTGCTCTCGCTCCGGATCCAGGCCTACTGGGAGGTGGAAGAACTTTTGCGGGTCTCACCCGATAAGTTCTTCCCGCGACCCCAGGTGGAAAGCCTGGTCATTCGCCTCCGGCGGAAGCCCGCGGAGGCTTTGCCCCCTTTCAATGGGCCGCTTTTTGATCGGCTGGTGCGCAGAGGATTCGCCCAACGTCGCAAGCAGCTCAAGAAACAGCTTCCGCTAGAAGGCGAGGTGGAGTGGGGGGCCGTGGTCTCGACTCTGGGGGTGTCCTCGCAGGTCCGGGGGGAGGAGTTGACGCTGGCCCAATGGGTGGAACTGACGCGGCAGCTCGACCGCATTCCCCCGGCGGGAGAGGGGCAATCCGGGGAAGAACGTTTCGATGTGGTTGACGAGTGCGATGAGGTGACCGGGCAAGCCACCCGCGCGGAGGTGCATGCGCAAGGGCTCCGGCATCGGGCGGTCCATCTTCTGGTGGCCGATCCCCGGGGGCGGGTCTTTTTGCAGAAGCGCTCCGTTCTCAAGGATCGCCACCCGGGCGTCTGGGATTCAAGTGCAGCGGGGCACGTGGATGCGGGGGAAAGCTATCACGAGAGCGCCTCGCGAGAGCTGGAAGAGGAACTGGGCATTCTGGGAGGCGAGTGGGAAGCCGTCGCCAAATTGCCGGCGGAGGAGGCCACTGGATGGGAGTTCATCCAGCTCTATTTTTTGCGGCACTCGGGGCCGCTTCATTGGCCAGCCCACGAGATCGAAACCGGGGCCTACTTTTTTCCAGAGCGGATCGAGCGCTGGATCGAGGCCCGGCCTCAGGACTTCGCCCCGGGCTTCTTGCTTTGCTGGTCGATCTTCCGGGAGAAAATTTTGAATCGATCCGGCTGACGCAGCCAGGGCAGCAAGACCGAGAGTGCCAAGAAGAGAAAAGCGCTCAGCCCAAACCAGTCTCCCCAGCGCGCGTAAGGGGTCAGCCCGGGCTGGCGGGCCGGCCAGAGAGACGCTTGCAACCAACCTCGGGTGAAGGTGCGGCCGGTCTTTTGCTCACGAAGAATTTGCTCGCGAGAGCTTTCTTCGAAGCGGCTGAAGACGCTGCCCCATTCATCGATGGCCCCGCTCACGCCTGTGTTGGCGGTGCGGAACATGGGGCGGCGGACTTCGATGCAGCGAAATTTGGCGTTTACGAAGTGTTGCCAACTGGCGCTGCTTTCTCGGAACCAGGCGTCGTTGGTGACGTTGACCAGAATTTGTGGTCGATCAGTCCGGAGGGAGGTCCGGGCGAGGGGCGCGACGGTGTCCTCGAAGCAGATGAGGGGCAGGAGATCGAAGGCTTGGTTCCCCGGGGCGAGGGGCGCCTGATCTTTCGACCCGGAGGCGAAGTGCCCGAAGAGGATTTTTTCCTCCATCCAAGCGATGGGGGGGCACCAAGTGCTGCCCGGGAAGTATTCGCCAAAGGGAACGAGGTGACGCTTGTCGTAGACGGCGCGGGCCTGCTCGGCCCCCCGGGTGGCCAAAAGTGAGTTGTAGTAGTGGTCCGGATCGGGAAGCCGATTGATGCCCGTCAGGAGGGTGAAGTTTCCTTCCTGAAAGGTCTCGTGCATGAGGTCGAGCCATTGGGGATTGGGCTGCAAGCCGATGGGCTGGGCGACGGCGCTTTCCGGGAGGATGACGAGGTCAGTGTGAGGAATGAGGTAGGTGGTTTGGCCGGTGGCGGTGAGGGCGGACCGGAGGGCGCTTTCCCGCTGGGTCTCGAGCGCGAGGCTGGCTTCGCCCAAGAGATTGATCCAGCCTTGGTAGATTTCCTGGGCTTGTTCGGGGTCCCATTTTTCTTCTTGAGGGATGTTTTGTTGCAGCAGGAGGGCTTCCACCCGGAGCCGACCCTCGGGCGAGGCGGAGTTCAGTCGATCCAGACCATAGAAAAACACCCCGAGCACCAGCAAGACGGCCGAGGCGAAGTCGAGATGGGGCCGAAAGCGCTGCTCTCGGACTTCCTCGCGAATGCGCCAGGCCACGAGCGCGAGGATGAGCGCGGTGTAGAGGGGAAGGAAGGACAGGCCGATGGCGCCCACCAGGTCCGCGACTTGGATGAGGGGAAGGTTTTCGTGGAGCGCGATCCCCAAGCCATTCCAAGAAAAGCCGCCAAAGAGAGTCGAGCGCAGCCACTCCAAGCCGGTCCACGCGAGGCTGCCCAGGAGGGCGATTCGGATGGTTTGGAGAGAGGAGCGAAGCTGCTCTGGGCCCGGGCGCAGTCGCCTCACAAACCAAGCCCAGGCCCCGAAGTAGAGCCCGAGGTAAGCCGAGAGGAGGAGCCAGGCCAGGAGGGAGAGCGCCCGGGGGGTGTCCGCGATATCGCTCAACCAGAAAAAAGAAATCGCTCCGAAGAGAAAGCCTGCCAGCCATCCGAGAGCGAATCCCGAGGAGGGTCGCGCGCTGGTCCCAGACTCGCGGAACCAGAGCGCGGTCAAGAGAGGAAGAGGCCACCACCAAATGAAGGAGGTGACTTCAAAAGGGGGGAAGGCTCCTGCCAAAAGGCCGCCGGAAGTGATGGCGGCCGGCGGTCGCCAAAAGCGATGCGCGCGATTCCAAAGAGAGGGGGACGTGTTCAGAGCAGGACCAGCAGTTGCCCTTTATCTGCCCGGCATCGCGCGGGATGCAAGCCACGAAGTGGCTCACGGTGGCTAACGAACGGGCAGCTTGGTGCCGAGCGCCTCTTCGATGCAGGTGATGAGATGGGGCATGCGCACCGGCTTGGCGATGATGATGCCATCACTGGTCTCGACCACGGCATCGGGATCGGTGTCTTGGTGTTGGACCAGGGCGCTTACGAGAATGACGGGCACGCGGCGCAGGAGGGAGTCCGATTGCAGCGAGACCCGGACATCGCCCCCGTCCGCCCCGGGCATGACGATGTCCAAAAGGATCACGTCGGGACGGAATTTTTGGGCGGTGCTGAGGGCGTGGAGGGGATTGTTTTCGACCTCGGTGACAAAGCGTTCGTCGCGCGAGAAGTTTAGCTGCAAGAGGTCGGTGAATTCCGCCTCGTCATCAATGAGCAGGAGTCGAATGGGAGCCATGGGAAAAGGGGGTCGAGTCAGGAGGGAAGTCCAAGAAGGGATAGATTGGCAGTTCTGACAAGGACTATTGCCTCGTGATTCAAGAGACGAGGGCAGCGGTCTCGGCCCGGAACTTGAGGGTGGCGCGGGCCCCTCCTTCCGGTCGGTTCTCCATCTCGATGCGGCCGTGATGAAGCTCGATGATCTTCCGAGCCACGCTCAGGCCGAGCCCGGTGCCTTTCCCAGTGGGTTTGGTGGTGAAGAAGGGATCAAAGAGCTTTTCCAGCATGGCCTCAGAGATGCCCGTGCCGGTGTCTTCGATTTCCAGGAGGACGAGGTCTTCCCCATTGCGGAGGTCTTGGCCGCTACGGGAGCCTTCCCGATGCTCCAAGTCTTCGGCCACTGCGGTGCGGGTTCGCACGGTCAGCAGACGCTCCTCCTGCTCTTCCATGGCGTGGGTGGCATTGATGAGAAGATTGAGGAGAACCTGCTCGATCTTGGCACTGTCCAGCCGGACAAGAGGGAGGTCTTCGGCCAGCTCCCGGCGCACTTCGACTTGGTTCGACCGCAGGCTGTGGCCCACCAGCAAGAGGGCCATTTCGACGGTGGCATTGAGGTTTCGTTCCCGGAGATCGAGCTGGCGGTTGGAGGAGAGGTCGAGGAGTTCTCGCACGATGGTGTCGGCTCGTTCGAGGGCTTTGCGCATGCGATCAAAGACGGTGGGGAGGTTTTCGTCTTGGGAATCGATGCTGTTTTCGAGGTAGTCGATGCCGAGTTGGATGCGGGCGAGTGGGTTTTTGACCTCGTGGGCGATGCCGGCTGCGAGGGTCCCGATCGATTCCATTTTTTCGGCTTGGATGAGTTGCATCTGGGTGGCGCGCAGTTCGTGATTGCTCTTTTCGAGCGCCCGGGTGCGATTTTCGATCTCCTTCCGAGCCTTCTTGAGTTCGGTGATGTCGTGGATGGTGGACCGCATCCCGATGATCTTCCCCCGGCGATCCCGGAGGGGGTAATTTTGGATGGCCACCGGTAGGAGCGAGCCGTCGGCGCGCTTGAACTGCCGCTCCGTCCAATCCGCGCTCGAGCTTTCCCCACGAAGGCGAGCCAGGATTTTGTCTTGCACGTCTTCGTGAATGAATTCCCAGACGGGTCGGCCCACCATTTCGTTTTCCTGGTAGCCAAGCATTTCGTGCTCGGTTTGATTCACGTGCACGAGGCGGCCTTCAAGATCCAGCTCGTGGTAGCCCACGGGCGCGTTTTCGAAGAGGTCTTTGTAGCGGGCCTGGGTTTCGTGGAGTTGGTCGGTTCGTTCCGCCACCTTGTCTTCCAGGTTGTGGGTGGCCTCGGAGAGGGCTTCGGCCATTTCATTGCTTTCGCGAGAGAGCACTTGGATTTCCCGCGGCCCTTCCACCGGAGCCCGGGCGTCGAGTTGGCCCGCGGTCATGGAGGTGAAGGTGCGGGCGAGGCGGCGGATGGGTCGGCTGAGGTTGCGGGCGATGAGGGAGGCCAGGATGACCACCACGAGGGTGGTCACACCGAAGATGCGGAGGGCGGCATTGCGCAGCTCGGTCGTCTCCGCGAAGGCGATTTCCTGGGGGATCTGGAAGACAAAGACCAGATTGCCATTGGCCACTGAGCGGGTGACGGCGATCACGGGCTCGCCTTGCAGGCTTTTGCCATCGGTGATGAGGGCTTCTCGGCCTCGGAGAGCCATGCCGATAGGGCTTTGGCGTGCGGGCGAGCTGTCGAGATTGATTTCGCGGATGCGATCGGCCCGCAGCGGATCCAAGACCATGGCGAGGCCAGGCGTGTATTCCTTGGCGAAGAGGATTTGCTCACCGGCGGCGGCATCTTCCCGCCGGGGAAGGATCTCGGTGGCCAGGGTTTCGGCCACCAGAAAGGCGCTCACCTCATCGCCCGTTCGAACCGGGGCACACAGGAAGGCCAACATGCGGGCGGTTTCGGAAGCTTCGTCGATTTCAAAAAGGACTTGAGGCTCTTGGGTGCTGGCTTGGAGGAATTCGACGTCCATCCGTTCCGGGAGCGTTTTGCCTTGAGGGTCGGTCGACATGAGCAGCTCTCCCTCGGTGCTCACGATGTGGATGGCGTTGAAGCTGGGGAGGGCGTTGGTGGCGCTCCGGAGAATCGCGGTCAGCCGATTGAGGGCGGCCGGCCGACCCTCTTGCGCCAGCCCGGCGGTCACGGCCCCCACGATGCGACGGTCTCCCACGCGGCGCACCAGGAGCAGTTGGTTCTCGATGAAGGTTTCGGTGAGCCGTTCTTGCTCATTGGCCGCCAATTCCAACTGGCGCGTGATGCGGTCCCGCAGGGCATCGACCGCGATTCGCTCGGAGATGAGAACGCTGATGCCTACGGGAAGAAGGCCCACCAGCAGAAGGGCCAGGAGGAGGAGGGTTCGGATGCTCACGGCAAGGGGGAAGGGTAGGGGAAGGGACGGGGTTGAACGAGGGCGAAGCCTGCGAGGTGGGGTCGAGCGGAAGGCTTCCTCTGTTGGGGCGAGCGTTTCTTAGGAGTCGTCGATGACCTTGCCTTCCACCACGCGCTCCGCTGGTGGCGGGGTGGGGCTGGGGGAGGGTCGGGGTCCCGCGAATTGGACCCGGGTCTGCAAATGGTGGCCGATTCGTCCACGCAGGAAGCCACGAAAGGCCGGCGTGAGCAAAAGAAAGCCCACCGCGTCCGTCAAGAACCCAGGCGTGAGCAGGACCGCCCCCGCCAAAAGAATGAGGAAGCCGTCCACGATTTCACGGTGGGGGAGCTGTCCGGTGCGAGAGGCGTCTTGAAAACGACGGAGGGCTTGGAGTCCTTGCTGGCGGGTGAGCGCCGCCCCCAGGAAGGCCGTTCCCACGATCAGCAGCAGGGTCGTGCCCAGACCAATGACCTTCCCCACTTGCAAAAAGAGATACAATTCGGCCAAGGGAACCAGAAGAAAGAGGAGGAACAAGCGCCCGAACATGAGGGAGGATCAACGAGTGGGGAGCGATGGCAACCTGCCATCTCGCTTGCCTTTTTGGCGAGAGATGAGAACAGCTTTCCGGTATGCGGCTTTTGGTTTTCTTGGGCATGGGCTGTCTCTTCGGCTGTGGGACCACGACCGAGATCGCTTCCTTGCCGGCTGCTCCTGGGCCGAGGGTGGGTTCCGCGCTTTCGGGGGTGGAGGAGCGGGCCTTTGCCCTTGTGAATGGCTACCGGGCCCGTCGGGGTCGTTCCGCCCTGGTCTTTGACGAGGTCCTCTATTCCCTGGCCCAACGGCATAGTCGCGAGATGCTGGCCAGGGGCGCGCTGTCGCATGCAGGCTTCGCCTCGCGGGCGAGCGCCGCCCGGGCCGCGTTGTCTGTCACCAGCGTTTCAGAAAACGTGGCCTACAACGCTGGTTACCGAGACCCCGCGAAAGAGGCCTTCGAGGGCTGGGTCGAGAGCCGGACCCATGAAGCCAACATGCGAGGTGACTACCGCGTTTCGGCGGTCGCCCTGGCGACCGACGGGAAACGCTACTTTTTTACACAGCTCTTTGCGAGGTAGACCTCGCGCCTCACGTGGAGGGTTCGGGCGCGTCGGGTTGGCCGAGGCGGCGACTCCTTTTGTCGAGGAGCGCGATCGTCACGAAGATGGCCAAGACGGCCAAGGGCAGGATGGCCACTTCCCCGAGCGCTTCCAGACCGGCTTCTGCCTGGATGTTGCTCCAGAGGGCGCCTTCTTCGGTGGTGGCTTCGGCTGCGGAGAGCACTTCGACGGTTTGGCCTTCGGGAAGGCGATCCTTGATGCCGCTGTCATACCAGCTTCCGATGAGAGGTAGGACCAGCGAGACACTCAGCATGCCGGCCCCTCCCATAATGGCGAGGCCAAGGGCCCCGGTTTTGGGAAGCCGCTCACTGACAAAACCAAGCATGGTGGGCCAAAAGAAACAGACGCCGATCGCGAAGACGGTTGCGGCCACAAAGATCAGGCTGCCAGAGGATTTGCTCAGGAAGAAGAGGCCGACCGTGCTGATGGCCGCGCTCCCGATGAGCATTCCGACCGGAGAGAGGCGATGGACGAAGGCTCCAGCGAACTGGCGCCCCACCGCCATCAAGCCGGTGATCCAGACCAGCACGAGAATGCCGGAGACGCCTGCGTTCGTGAGAATGCCGGGAATCCATTGACCAGGTCCCAGCTCGGTCGCGGCTGTCAAGAGCATGCCCGCGACCAGAATCAGGAAGAGCGGATGACAGCAAGCTTTGAACATCTCGCCGGTGGAGACCCCGCTTTGGACCCGTTCGGTTTGCGGGAATTTCTGGCCCACAAACATGAAGGCGTAAATCACCGTCGGCAGCAGCATGGTGGCGAATTGCCAGCGCCAGCCGATCCCAGCCTCACCCAGACCGAAGGCCAGAAGCCCTCCAATGACGATTCCGCCGGGGAACCAGACGTGGAATTGGTTGAGCTTGGTGGTTTTGTTATCGGGATAGAGAGTGGCGATGAGCGGATTGCAGGCGGCTTCCACGGAGCCATTGGCAATGCCGAAGAGGAGGGTGCCGAAGTAGAGGCTCCAAAAGTCCCAGGCAAAGCAGGTCAGGAGGATGCCGGCGATGTGACCAAGGGTGGCGATGGCGGCGATCCGGCCCATACCGATGATGTCACAGAGCGGTCCTCCGAAGACCATGGCGAGCGTGAAGCCCCAGAAGGCCGTTCCGGTGACCCAGCCGACTTCGGCATTGCTGAGGCCGAATTCCTCGGTCCACGCGCCCATGGCTCCCCCGCGCAGGGCGAAGCTCATGGAGGTGACGATGAGGGCGATGCAACTGGCGTTGAAAAATCGAGCGCGATTCATGGGAGGTTCAAGGAGGTAGGAAGAGGGTTAGAAAGAGAACGCTTACCCGAAACAGACCTTTGGCTTGATTGCGAGCGCTTTTTTCCCGCTTCTTAGAGGATGCTCGCTCGCCTTTGGGGAGGCTTAGGGAGGCGCAATTTCGAAAATTTTCATCTTCGCCCCACCGAGACTCCGGTATACACTGCTCCAATGAGTCGAAAAAAGAAGAAACGGAAGGCGGGAGCAGGGGTGCTCTTGCTGATGTCCGCCATGTTGGGAGCGGGCGGCGTGGGGGTGGCTCAGTATTTTGGATTCGAGTTTTCACAACTGGAGGAGTGGGCCACCGAACAGGTGGATCAGCAGATTCAGACGGCCTATGCCGAGGAGCAGCAGGACGCCTGGACCAAGATCCAACCGCGCTTGCAAGGGGCCACCGGTGATTCGGATTTGGCTGCCCAGCTCGCGCTCGAAAATGTGCGCCTGTTTTTCAAGGAATCCCGGAAAGGTGTGCCGGCCTTTGCCGAGGAGATGCTCTCCATCAAGAGCAAGTGGCTGGCGGCCAAAGGAAAGATGCCGTGGAGCAATGACCAAGAGCACCGGAAGTTTGTTCGCGATCAGTTTTCCGATTCCATTTTCTCGCCCGCCGATCTGGAGAAAGTCATCGAGACCGCCGTGCTGGAGTATGTCGCCAGCCTGGAGGCGATTGAGAACCAGATGCTGGTGGATGTCCGGGCTGACTTGGCCGATTACCCGGAGGGAGCCTTTCCCGAATTGCAGACCGAAGAAGACTTCCAGGTCAGCTACGCGGCGGCCGTCGATGACGTCAGCGCGCTCATCGAGACCGATTCAGCCATTGTAACCGGACGGATCGTGGCCAGCGAGGTGGCCGCCATCGTGGCGGTCCGGGTGCTGACGGCGGTCGGGACGCGCATGGGGGTGTCGGCTGGCATTCTGAGCGCGGGAGCGGCTTCCTCCACGGTGACGCTGGGCGCGGGGATCGTGCTGGGGATCGCGGTCGACCAAGTGGTCGGCTGGGTCATTGGTTGGTTTTATGACGCGGAGAAGAACATCGCCGACAAGGTGCGGGGTTCTCTCAAAGACATTGAAAAAGGAATCCTGGCCGGGACCGAGACCCATCCCGGTTTGGAAGAGACTCTCCGGCAAATCGGAGACGCACGGGCGAGAGCGCGACGCCTCGCCTTGGACACCATGATTCGGGGGGACGGGGCGGAAGCGCCTTTGGTCCTCCCCTAACTTGCTTGAAACAACCAGCTATGATGAGAAAACATTTTCTCTTTTTCCTCCTGAGCGCCTGCCTGCTGGGCGCCAATGCCGCGGCCGCCCAATCGGGAGTGGTCGCTCGTGAAACGGCCGAGTTTTTGATGAAGCGCTTCGGAAAAGAAGCGGCCGGAGAAACGGTGGAAAGCCTCTCGAAGCGGGTGGCTTCTGTCAGCTCGAAGTTCGGGGATGAGGGCGTCGAGGCTCTTCGCAAGGTGGGCCCGGCGGCTTTTCGGTATCTCGATGACGCCGGCGAAATGGCGCCCACGGCGGCCCGCTTGCTCTCGCGTTATGGGGATGAGGCCAGCTACATCGTGACGCGGCCCGCTAGTCTGCGAGCCGTGAGCCAGTATGGCGACGAAGCGGCCGAAGCCATCTTGAAACACAAGGGGATCGCCACGCCTCTCATCGATGATTTTGGCGAAGCGGGTGCCAAGGCCCTGCGCCAAGTGGATCCTCAGAATGCCCGTCGGCTGGCAGGCCTGGCCAAGGAGGGGGTCATCGCGACGGGAGGCCGCTCCGCCGAGCTTCTTGGGGTGGCGGCCCGCTTTGGCAACCGGGGGGTGGCCTTCATCTGGCGAAACAAGTGGAAGTTCGCTTCGGCCGCCGCGCTGACAGCTTTCCTGGCGGATCCCGAAGGATTCATCGAGGGGGCCAAGAAATTGACCGTCCCCATGGCCGACATCGTGAAGCATCTTCTGTCACAGGTCGATTGGTCTCCCGTGGCTTGGGCGGGGGGAGGCTTGCTCGGGTTGCTGGGCGTGACGGGAGCGCTCAAGGGTCGATCCAAGCGACGGCGAGCGGCTGCCTGAACCTGCCGGATGCCCGATCCTCGCATCGTCGCTTGCGTGACGGCCTTCAATGAGGAGGGCACCGTCGGCCAAGTGGTGCAGGCGCTGCGGGCTTCGCCCGTGGTGGCTCGGGTTCAGGTCATCGACGACGCCTCGACCGATGCCACGGCCCAGCTGGCGCAGGCGGCCGGGGCCACCGTCCACAGCCTGCCCGAGCGCGTGCCCGTCGGCAAAGCCATCCGCCAGCATTTGGAGCACTTGGCCGAGGGAGAATGGCAGCTCTGGTGCGACGCCGACCTGATCGGCCTCCGCCCGGAGCATCCCGTGCGCCTCGAAAGTGCCCTCCGAGCGGAAGGGGCCGAAATGGCGGTCGGAGTGAAGTGTCTGCCCGAGCCCTACCAGCACTGGTTTCCGAAAGGGGGAAGCCACCACTTTTTTCGGCGTCTTTTCGGGTCGATCAGCGGGGAGCGACTTTTGCCAGTGGCACGCTTTCGCGAGGCCATGGCCCAGGCGGAGGCCTGGGGACTGGAGGAGGTCATCGACGGCTACGGGATCGTCTTGTTTCTCAACTGGTATCTGAGAAAGCAGGGCTTTCGGGAGACGCGACTTTACTTTCCCGAGATTACCCAGCGCCAGAAAACCGAGAAGTGGGGCCGCTCCAAAGCGGGCGAGATGGTGGGCGAGTGGTGGCAGTTCTTTCGCACCTGGTGGCAACTGCGCCTCTTTTGCGAAAGTCGTTACCGACGGGATGGGTTGATGGCCACCGCGGGTCAGGCCTGATGCCAGGCCATCGGAGTAATACCAAGCTGCAGAATTGGCTGGTAGAATGGCCGAGCCCTTGTGTTTCAGAGTTGAGGGGCGAGGGGCGAGGGGCGAGGGGCGGGGCCTTTCCTGTCGGTCCGGGTCCCGGCTCCCGCTTGGCTTCCGAGGAAGCGTTTCCAATTTTTCAGCCTTTTCTGATTGCTTCTCTCGCGGGCCAGGGAGTAGTCTCGGATAGGTTGATTGTTAACCTGTCCAAAGTGTTTTGGCAGCCCTCAGCGGTTTTTCTGCTGAGAGATTCTTGGTCGATCCTTCTTTTTGGCATTCGGCCTGCCCTGCCTGTCCTCGGCGCAAGTGGGCGCCTGCCTTTTTCCTCTCATGATCCAACCCAACGATTCCTCGCAGTCCAGCCTGCTTGACACTCGCGGTCCGGCCAAAGCCCCCTTGGGGCGAAGTCCAAAGGGCGCGGCGCAGGCTACCCGAAAGCCGCGACCAGGAGAGCTTTCCGGGGTCATCGCCCCCCACAAATCGGGAAAGAACTTTCTGCTCGATACCAATGTCCTCCTACACGATCCCGGATCCATCCAGCGTTTCGCCGACAACCACATCTGCCTTCCGGTGGATGTGTTGTCTGAACTCGATAAGTTCAAAAACGAGCAGAGTGAGCGAGGGGCCAATGCTCGGGCCATTCACCGGACGCTGACAGCGCTTTTCGGCCACACCGAATGCCCGGTCACCGAAGGCGTTCCCACGGAGGGCGGGGGGACCCTCCGACTGGTCATCTTCGATCCCAAAGAAGCCCAGAAGGTGGGGGCGGTCCGGCAATTTCATCGGGTCTTTCCCGAGCTGGATCGCGTGGATCACCGCATTCTCGCCTGCGCGCTTTTGGTCAAGGAGTTCAATGCCTCCCCGGCCATTCTCGTAACCAAAGACCTCAACATGCAGCTGAAGGCCCGGGCCGTCGGGATCCGCTGCCAGGACTACCTCAATGACAAAGTCGAGGTCAAGGAGGTGGCGAATTACGAGTATCTCCGCATCCCGGTTCTGCCAAATGACCTCCAGCGCTTCGCCAGTTCCGGCGAAATGCGGTGGGAGGGGGAGGGAGAGCAGCCCGAGGTGGCGCTCAATCAATATGTCCTTCTCTCAGCGGGCGACAAAAAGACCATGCCGGCCCGGTATCTGGGTGAGGGGAGGTATGTTCGGCTGCGGGTGCCAGAGGCCCTGCGCATTCCAGGCGGGAACAATCTCAAGCCCGTCAATTTGGGCCAGCAATGTTTCGTCGATGCCATGCTCAATCCAGAGATCTCCTTGGTGACTTGCTATGGCCAGGCCGGCACCGGGAAGACCTTGGTGGGGGTGGCGGCCGGGCTTTCCGAGGTCTTGGCTCGGAATTTCAACGGGCTCACCGTGAGCCGACCGATCGTGGCCATGGGAGAGGGGGTGGGCTTCTTGCCGGGCAGTCTGGATGACAAGATGAAGCCTTGGTTGCAACCGATCTACGATGCGCTTGATCTTCTTCTCCGGCCCGACAAGCCCCAAGCACCTCGTCGCAAGCAGAAAACGGCCTCCAAGGAAGCGGGCGGGAACGAGTCGGACCTGTCCAAGCCCTACGACCACCTCCTGCAGCAGGGCCTGATTGAAATCGAGGCCCTTTGTTACATTCGCGGCCGCTCCATACCGAATCGCTTCTTCATCCTGGACGAAGCCCAGCAGCTGACGCCGTTGGAGGCCAAGACGGTCGTCACCCGGATCTCTCGCGGATCGAAGCTCGTGCTGATCGGCGATCCGGCGCAAATCGACAACCCCTATGTGGACAGCCGCAGCAATGGGCTGGTCTACACCCGCAAGCGAATGAAAGGCCAGCCTTTCGCGGCTCATGTCTTTTTGACCAAGGGAGAGCGGAGCGCCTTAGCCGAAGCGGGAGCCCAGCTCATGTGAATCGCTCACTGGCTCACCCGGGTGCGGCGAATCTTGCGCGCCACCCCCGCCAGCCAAGCGAGCCAGAGGGCAGCCAAAAGGAGTCCCCCGGCTTCGTTCCCGGCCGGGTTGGTTTGGTTGGTGAAGACTGTCTTGGCTGGCTCGATCTGAGTGGCCCGGAAGAGGGCGCCAGCCAGCGAGCCGAAGGCAGCTAGGCGGTAGGCCAGAGGTGGGAAGGGTCGCCAAAGGGAGAGAAAAGAGGCCAGGGCGACCAAGCCGTAGAACAGAATCCAGCCATACCAGCCCCGGCTCCCATACTGCTCCAAGTCATTGAACTGAAGGCAGGCAAAGCCGATGAAAACGATCCCGCCGATCGCGGGCGAGAGGGGAGGAGGCGCAGGCCGGCTGGGAGAAGGCATAGGCGAAAGAAGTCCCAAGCCGGAGGAACGGGCAAGTGCGCGCTTGCCAGAGAACGTTGGTCCTGCCTTCGTTTCGGCCCGCGGCTTGGTCGCGGCCAGGGTTCGGTGGATCGAAAAACCACAAATCCCGCTTGCGGATGCGCCCGGGTTCTGTTTGGGGACTAGAGCGCACTCACTTACCCCACCTCCTGCCCATGAAATCCCTTCTTTTCTCCCTTGGCTCGGCCCTCTCTCTGAGCCTTTTGCTCTCTTCCTGTTCCACCGGGCGCATGAAGTCGCTCGACCGGGACGAAATCGTCCGCAATTCCGGCAAGGAGTACTCCGCGGTTCTCATTCAGGATTTCACGACGGCCTACACGGCCGAGCAAGAGCAGGAGATGGAGCAGCTGGGCAAGGCCAAGCAGGACTTCCCCAATCTCATCGCGGCCCGGACCCTTGAGAAGGGTGGCTTCGAGAACGTGTGGCGTTCCGGACAGGAGCGCCCGGGAGTGTTGTTGGTGGAAGGCTTCATTTCCAAGTGGGATGAGGGCGGCTTGGACGGCCGTTCTTTCGATGCGGTGGTTTATTACAAGGATGCCTCCACGGGTCTGTATCTTGGGAAGTCTGTCCTGGATAAGAATAGCCTCGGGGTGGGGGCGGGAGATCGAGATGTGACCTCCAAGTTCGACCTCATGGAGCGAGCCGCCCGAAATGTCGCCTACGAGCTCCAGCGTCTCTCCCAAGGAAACGCCTTCATCTACCGCAACTTCAACGTGCGCGAGTCTCTTTACTGAAAGGCTCGGGGGAACTGGCTAGGGCGCTCCTTTTTAGCCTTCCAGGTAGCGGGCCAGCTCTTCCTTGAGGGTGGTGCGGGCTCGGAAAAGGAGACTTTTGACCGAGGAGACGGAGGTTTTCAAAATGCTCGCGATCTGCTCGTAGGGCATTTCTTCATAGCGTCGAAGAATGACCGCCAGGCGCTGTTTTTCAGGCAGGGCCTGGATGCTGGCGTCGATGGCGTCGAAAAGTTCGCTGTCGAGGGTGGCCCGGTCAGGAGTTTTCGTGCGGTGGTCAGCCTCTTCCCACTGGCTTTCCTCCAGTCGCTGATCGAGTGAGCTGTGCGGGCCTCGGCGCTGGCGGCGACGAGTTTCATTGAACACGAGATTGCGCGTGATGGTGAAGAGCCAGGTGGTGAACTTGGCCTTAGGCTCATAACGTCGGGCGGATTTCCAGACCCGCAGGAAGACCTGTTGGGCGATGTCTTCGGCGTCGGAAGGGTTGCCGAGCATTTTGGCGACCGTGCCCACCACGGCGTGCTGGTGGATTTCGATTAAGCTTTCGAAGGCCTCGGCGTCCCCTTCTTTGACCCGGAGCATGAGCTGAATGCTGCGAGTGTTTTCCAAGTCTTGGCCGGCCACGGGTGCTTGGGATTCAGAAGAAGCGGAGGGAGAGGCCAAAGCCAGAGGGGATAGAGGGCTGCTTTGCCTTAGCGCGCGCACGATTCGGTGTAAACACGGGAAACGAGAGGGAGTTTCGCAGAATCCGCCCCTCTCTGGGGTGCGGACAGTTTTCGCAATACGTAGTGTTCAGGGAGGCGCTTTGGTAGTAGGAGAGCCTCCACCTTCTTATGCAGCCAGTAGACCGGACCGCGCGCTCTCCTTTGCCGAGCTCCTTCGCTTGGCTGCGCTCTGGTGGAGGACGCTCGCTCTATGCGGAGGGCCCTTTTCGGCGCTCGGCTTCTCCCGATGCGAGTCGACCTTCGTTTTACGTGAATGACTTTGAATTGAGTGATTCCCGACCGTGGCGGATCGCGGAGAGAGGGCTGCAAGAGTTTCCTCCTCTGCCGGCTGCTGGAGACGTGCCGGAGCTGCATTGGAGCGAGCCGGATCGCCGGGCCTTCCGGCAAGTGTTCAACGCTCTCCAACGTCGCATCGCCGAGGGGGAATTGGAAAAGGCCGTTCCCGTGGTGGCGGAATGGGCGGAAGATGCCGCTGGCAAGGGTTTTGAGAAAGCGCTGGGAGCCATCCGCTCCCGCCAGCCAAGCTTTGCTGACTACGGATTTTACGAGGGGGATGAGGGTTTCCTGGGAGCGAGTCCGGAGGAGTTTGTCACGCTGGAGGACGGGATTTTGGAGTCGACCGCCTTGGCGGGGACCTGTCGGCCGAGCGAGGCCGAGCGCTTCGAGCTGGATCCCAAGGAAATTCGGGAGCACGAGCTGGTGGCTGGCTACTTGACCGACAAGTTGGGCGCCTTCGGCCCGGCGGTGCGCGAACCGCGAACCTTGGTGGAGGTGGGCGGTCTGGTGCATTTCTCATCGCGGATTTGTGTCAAATTGCTCAAGGACTGGGACCTCGATTGGCTGGTCCAATTCCTCCACCCCACCCCCGCGCTCGGGATCTTTCCCCGAACCCAAAGCGCTCTGGGAGAACTTCTGGCCTGGCGGAAGAGGCTGGGCGTGCCGCGACGTTTCGGCGCTCCGTTCGGACTGCTCCACCAAGGGCGCTTTGAGTCGGTCGTGCTGATCCGGGGTGGCTTCCGAGAGCAGGGACGTCTCGCCATCCCTTCGGGCTGCGGTGTCATCCGGGAGAGCCTGGTGGAGAAGGAGTGGCAGGAGCTAGCTGCCAAGCGTGAGTCGGTCAAAGGCTTGCTCGGCTTTCCTTTGCGTTCGAGCCTGGTCGAGACGCGATGACCGATTCGGAGAGCTGGCCCACCCGACTGATTGAGACCTTTCGCTGCTGCGGAATCCGGGAGTTTGCTTACGGGCTGGGTTCTCGCAATGCGCCTCTTCTCCACGCACTTTTCGGAGTGAGGGGCTTTTCCGGGTGGTCTTTTGTGGACGAACGCTCGGCGGGATTTTTTGCTCTCGGAAGGGCGCGGGCCAGCGGCCGGCCGGTCGCGCTCGTGACCACCTCGGGCACGGCGGTCGCGGAGTTGCTGCCGGCGCTAGTGGAGGCCACCTACCAGGCTCTGCCCCTCTTGGCCGTGACGGCTGATCGACCGAAGCGCTTTCGCGGATCAGGCGCGCCCCAGGCCATCGAGCAAGCCGCGATTTTTGGCGAGTATGTGGAAGGGGTCTCGGATGTGGCGGAGGGGGAGCGGTGGGACCTTTCGGCTTGGTCCCGACGGAGCCCCTGGCAGCTCAATCTTTGCCTGGAAGAACCGAGCTTTGGCGAGGGGCGAGCGGCGGAGGCCCTCCCGGAGGAGAGTGGGCCTCCGGCAGGCGGGCTGGACGAAGCGGCCGCGGTCTTGTCTCGCTTTTGCAATGAGTATGAGGAGGGCTTGCAGGTGGTGGTGGGCGATCTCAAGCCCTGGGAACGAAGCGCTGTGGCGGACTTTGTCCATCGGCTGGGAGCGCCGGTCTGGGCGGAAGGGAGTTCCACCCTGCGGGAGGTGAGCGGCTTGCGCAGCCAACTGTTGGTGGGAGGCGAGCCCGAGTTGCAGGGGCGTCGTTTTCTGCGGCTGGGCGGGGTGCCAAGCGGGCGCTTTTGGCGGGACCTGGAAGGGGCACCCCAGCTGGAGGTCCTTTCGGTGAGTGCCATGCCCTTTTCGGGCCTGGCCCGGGAGAGCACCTTTCTGCGGGCTCCCTTGGAGGATTTGCTTCCCAAGACGGGAGTCCGGCCTCACCCACGGGCGGTCGAACGGCTCCGGCGAGATGCGGGGCGCTTTCGTCGCTTGGAAAAGGCCCTCGCCACCTTCCCGGGCTCCGAGCCGGGGCTGGTGGCACGGCTGTCTCAGGTCATTCCACCGGAGGCGACGGTTTTTCTAGGGAACAGCCTCCCGATCCGGGAATGGACCTTGGCGGCTACCCGCCGCGACAAGCGCTGGGACCTGCATGCCTCCCGAGGGGCCAACGGAATCGATGGACAACTGGCGACCTTCTTCGGGGTGGCGGCCGAGGTGGAGGAGGCCTGGGCCTTGGTGGGGGATTTGACGGCGCTCTATGATTTGAACGCGCCCCTCATTTTGGAGTCCATGAAGCGTCGGCCCCGCTTGCGAATTGTGGTGGTGAACAATGGGGGAGGCCGCATTTTTGGTCGGCTCCCCGCCATGCAAGCGCTCGCGAAGAAGGACCTGGCCAAGCTGGAGGGAAGACGTGATTTTCCCTTTTCGAAGTGGGCCTCGCTCTGGCGCTGGAAGCACCTGCGGGTGGAGGGCAGTGAACCGGTCCCGAGCGATTTGCCGGAAGGGGGATGGCTTTTGGAATTGATTCCCGAGGACGCCCAAACCGAGGCCTTTTGGGAAGCGATTCGATGATGTATCTGCTGCACGGGGCGGTCGGGAGTTGGCGGGATTGGCTGCCTTTTCGCGAGACCTTGGAGTCGCTGGGGCAGGAGTGGTCTTTGGTGGATTTGTGGAGAGAACCCCGAATTTCGCTCGAGGAATGGGGGACGGATTTCAGTCGGCGGGCCGAGCCGGATTCACTGCTGGTGGGGTATTCCCTCGGGGGTCGGCTGGCTCTCCACGCGCTTTTGGCGGAGGCGTCTCCTTTTCGGGCTGGCTTGATCATTTCGGCCCACCCCGGGCTGCCCTCCCCGGCGGAGCGAAGCGAGCGCGGCCGGAGCGATCAGGCCTGGGCGGAGAAGGCTCGTTCGCTCTCGTGGACGGAGTTTCTGGGTGCCTGGTCGGCCCAAGGCGTTTTGGCAGGGCAGGTCGAGCCGAGTGATCGCGAGGCGCTCGAGCCCGAGCGAGAAGCCATCGCGGCCTCGTTTGAGAATTGGTCTCTCGGCCAACAGGCCGACCTCCGGCCGCAGCTCGCCCGGTGCGCCAAGCCCTTGCTTTGGCTGACAGGAGAGAGGGATGGGAAGTTCACCCGCTTGGGCCAGGAGTTGGCGGGACCGCTGGTGGAGCATCGCGTGCTCTCGAAGTCGGGGCATCGGGTGCCTTGGGAGGCGCCTCAGGGTTTTTCGGATGAACTGGTGGCGTTTGCCAAGGGGAGCGCGTAGCTCTGGGGGATCATGCCAGAGTGGACGCCCTTGCGAGAATTTGAGGACCTCCGTTTCGAGAAAACGGAGGACGGGATTGCGAAAATCACCATCAATCGGCCGGAGGTGCGCAATGCCTTTCGGCCCCAGACGGTCAAGGAGATGCTGATCGCGCTCGAGCTGGCCCATGAGGACCCCGAGGTGGGGGTGATCATTTTGACAGGCGAGGGGGAGAAGGCTTTTTGTTCCGGGGGCGACCAAAAGGTCCGGGGCGACGCTGGGTATGTAGGCGAGGACGGGGTTCCGCGGCTCAACATCCTAGACGTGCAACGCAAGATCCGCACGCTTCCCAAGCCGGTCGTGGCCATGGTGGCCGGCTACGCCATCGGTGGAGGGCATGTCTTGCATGTGGTCTGCGACCTCACGATCGCGGCCGAGAACGCGCGCTTCGGGCAGACGGGGCCCAAGGTCGGCTCTTTCGACGGGGGGCTGGGGTCCAGCTACCTCTCCCGGATCGTGGGACAAAAAAAGGCCCGGGAAATCTGGTTTCTGTGCCGCCAGTATGGTGCCCAGCAGGCGCTCGAGATGGGGCTGGTCAACACGGTGGTGCCGCTAGCGGAGTTGGAGGCAGAGACCCTCCAATGGTGCCGCGAGATGCTCCAGCATTCGCCGATCGCGCTCCGCTGCTTGAAGGCTTCCTTGAATGCGGATTGCGATGGGCAGATGGGCCTGCTGGACCTGGCCGGGAACGCCACGCTGCTCTATTACATGTCGGAGGAGGCCAAGGAGGGGAAGCAGGCTTTCATCGAGAAACGAAAACCCGACTTCTCGAAGTTTCCCCGTCTTCCCTGAATGAAGGCTTGGCTGCTGGCGGCTCGTCCCAAGACGCTTCCGGCGGCCATCGTTCCGGTTTGGGTGGGCTGCGTTCTGGCCGTCCAGGAGACCGGGGAGGGCAAGCCGGGCTTGGCCTTGTGCACGCTTTTGGCGGCCCTGGCCATCCAGATCGCGACCAATTTTTTTAATGACGCCATTGATTCCGAAAAGGGCGCCGACACCGCGGCCCGGCTCGGGCCGAGGCGGGCGACGGCTTCCGGCCTCTTTTCCGCGGCGCACATGCGAAAGGCGGCGCTTGGAATGTTGGGGTTGGCGGGTCTTTTCGCCATCCCGCTGTGCTTAAGCCGCGGTTGGCCTATTTTGTGGATCGGTTTGCCCTCGCTCTATTTTTCCTATGGCTACACGGGGGGGCCGCTGCCTTTGGCCTATCGGGGCTTGGGCGAGGTCTTTGTGATTTTGTTTTTTGGGCTGGTGGCGGTGGCGGGAACGGCTTTTGTCCAATGTGGTCGTTGGCTGGAGGAAGGGTTCTTTGTGGGCGCGCAAGTTGGGTTCTATTCGGCGGTTTTGATCGCCATCAACAATCTCCGGGATGTGCGAGAAGACACCGCCAGCGGCAAGCGGACGCTCGCGGTCCGTTGGGGCCTGCCCGGGGCCAGGCTGGAGATTTTTCTGCTTTGCCTCTTTCCGGCGGTCATGGAGTGGTGTCGGGAAGAGCGGGGCCCGGCGACCTATGTTTTGCCGCTCGGGCTGTGGATCGCTTTCCTGGTCCAGCGGACGCCTCCTTCCCGCGATTACAATCGATTCCTTGCGCTGGCTGCGATCCAACTGTTGGTGTTCGCGATTCTCTTTAGCTCTTCGTGACGCCCACCTATTTTCACCGCTATACGCTGAAGGCGCGCGATCGCTTGAACGCCGTGACGGGGCAAACGGAGTTCGCGGGGGCGCTCATTCGGCGGGGCGATGGGGTGGGCTGCCTGCACCCTTGGGAGGCGTTGGGGGATGCCTCGCTCGAAGCGGAGTTGTCGGCTCTTCGTTCCGGGCAACCGCTGGCTCTCGGGGAGAGGGCGCTGGAGTGCGCGCGGGAAGACGGGCGGGCTCGGCGAGGAGAGTATTCTCTTTTTCGCGGGCTCGATTTGCCTCGCTGCCATGCGACGCTGACCCGTCCGAGCGAGGAGGCGTTTGAGGAGGCCTGGGCCCAGGGTTTTTCGCGCTTCAAAGTCAAGGCCCGGCCTGACCAGCAGCAGTTGGATCTGGCTTTGGCGGGGATCAGTCGCTTGCCCCCGGAGGCCCGCATCCGCTTCGATTTCAATGAAGAGGGCAATGTCCATTTCCTGACTCTCTGGCTGTCCCGCTTGAGTCGGGAACAGAAAGCGCGCATTGAGTTTTTGGAGGATCCGTTTCCTTATGAGGATCCCCGGGATTGGCGGGAGTTTCATGGGCGGATGCGGATCCCCTTGGCGCTCGACCAGCACCTGCGGGACGCGGTCCGGGGGGAATCCCAGGTGGGGGTCATCAAACCGGCGGTCGAGAACCCGCCCAAGATCCTGGCCCAGCACCCCCAGATTCAGGATTGGGTCGTGACCAGTTACATGGACCACCCGGTGGGCCAGGCCTACGCAGCCTGGTGGGCGGCCCATCTGGACCAGAGCTATGAGTGGGGGGAGACCTTTCATGGACTGGCCACCCATCAGCTCTTCGAGCCAACCCCCTTCAGCGAGGAACTGCACATGATGGGCGATCGCCTGATCCCGCCAAAGGGGACGGGCTTGGGCTTCAATGAGCTGCTCGATAAGCTGCCATGGAAGCTCCTCTAGCGATCGAGCGATTTTTCGAAGGGCGGGCCCGGCCGGTTTTTCTGGCCGGCCCCGACCCGCCCTATGAGCCGGGTGAGGTGGAGGAGGCCATGGCGCGGCATGGACTGGAACATCACCTGGCTTTTGCGAGCTCCGGCACGAGCGGCCCGCCCAAGGTGGTTTGTCATTCCCGAGAGGGCATTTGGGCGCAAGCCGATCGCGTCAATCGGCATCTGCGGATTGAGGCCGCCTCGGTGCTTCTGCGCTGTCTGCCGTGGTGGCACGTAGGCGGCTTTTCCCTGCACGCGCGCGCGGTGCGGGCCGGGGCTCGTTTGGTGGAGGAGGATTCCAAGTGGGCGCCCGCGAGGCTGGCTGCGCTTCTCAGCCAGGAAGGGGTGACGCATCTCTCGCTCGTTCCGACGCAGGTCTTCGATTTGGTGGCGGAGAGAATTCCGGCACCTGCTTCGCTTCAGGCGGTGGTGGTGGGCGGGGGTGCGCTTTTGCCAGAATGGGGGGAGAGAGCCCAGGCTCTGGGGTGGCCTTTGCTGGGGAGTTACGGCATGACGGAGACCGGGTCCCAGGTGGCCACCCAGAGCCCGGGAGAGAGCTTCGCTCCAGAGCCTTTGCCCTTGCTAGAGGGGTGGTCTGCGAGGGTGGACCAGGGCGGGCGCCTGCTTCTTTCGGGTGGTGGACTTTGCTCAGGTTGGCTGCGGAAGGAAAACGATACCTGGCGGTGGGAAGAGGTCTCGAGTGAGTTGCCGACTTCTGATGAGGCCGAGGTTTTCACGCGAGAGGGGCAGTCATGGCTGCGGTCCCTCAGGCGAGGGGACGAGGTGGTGAAGATCCTCGGGGAACTGGTTTCCCTGTCCGCTGTGGAAGAGCGCTTGGGGAGGTCCGATGTGCTGGTTTTGGCGGTGCCGGAGGAACGGGCCGGCGCTCGCCTGGTTTTGGTGGGGGAGGGCTTGACGGTGGAGGAACTCGAGAGGGTGCGAGCCAGCTGGAATGGCGCGGCTTCTGGTTTGGAGCGGCTTTCGTCGGTTCACGCTCTGGAGCGTTTTCCCAGGAGCGATCTGGGGAAGGTGCGGCGCGCCTTGGTTCTGCGAGAGCTGACGAGCTAGGTTTCGACCACCCTCTGGGGGGCTTTTTATACCAATAAATAATGTGGATTGGTATTATACCAACCTCCAGAATTCACTGGAAGAATGGAGGGAAGGTGTTGTGGGGAAGAGGCGCTGAAGCGCGTGGAAGGGAGAGCCGGTGTCTTTCGAGCCAGCCCTGCGTTGCTCCTCGGTTACGGTGCCTGCACCGCGCCCTCGTCGTGCCTTGGTCTGGTCCGAAATCCACGCGGCCATTCTACCAGCCAATTCTGCAGCTTGGTATTAGACGGGCAGGAAGGGCGGTGGCGGGGGGACGTCGTTGACTTGGGCGAGGGGTTTTTTTCCTTGGAGCAGGCGGAGGAGGTTTTCGGTGGCCATAGCCGCTTGGCGCTGCACGGATTCGTGGGTGCGCGAGCCGACGTGGGGGGTGAGGAGGCAGTTCTTGGCCCCGAGGAGCGGGTGATCCGGAGAGGGGGGTTCTTGGTCGAGCACGTCCGCCCCGTAGCCGGCCAGTTGGCCACTTTCGAGGGCGGCCAGGAGGCTGCCGGTTTCGACGAGTTCGCCGCGACCACAGTTCAGAAGGACGGCTCCGGGTCTGACCTCTCGCAGGGTCTCGGCGTTGAGGAGGTGGTGGGTGGCTGGGGTGAGGTGGGTGTGGAGCGAGATGATGTCGCTCTCGCGGAGAAGCTGGCGGAGTTCCCGGCGCCGCTCGACCTGGTGGGTTCGGCAAAACGCTTCCGGCCAGTGGTTCCCATACCCCAGGCAAGTGAGGCCAAAGGCTCGAGCCCGGAGGGCCACTTCCTGGCCCACGCGACCGAGGCCGATGATGCCCATGGTTTTCCCGAAAATCTCTCGCCCGGTCTGGCGGGCCCACTGGCCGGAGGCCGTGGCATGAGCCTGCTGGACGAGGTTTTTCTGGAGCCCGAGAAGAAGGGCGAAGACATGCTCGGCCACGGTGGTGTGATTGACCCCCGGCGTGTAGCTGACGGGGATGCCGTGTTCGGTGGCGCAGGCGACGTCGATCTTATCGACTCCGATGCCATACTTGGCGATGACCTTCAGCCGGGGCAGGGAGCTTTCGATGACGGGGCGGGTGAGGGCGTCATCGCCACACAGGAGCGCATCGAACTGTCCTGCCAGCGCTAGCATCTGCTCTTCAGACAAGGGGCCGCGTTCCTGATGGATCTCGGCCCCGAAGGTCGCAAGAAGCTCGTGATGGGGCCCTGGAGTGTCTTGGTAGGAAGTGGTGGAGAGGAGGATTTTCATGGAGGAACGCCCCGTCTCGTCTCAGCAGGACGGCTCAGAAGACCCCGTCTTTTTTTGACGGCCTTCGGAATGCCCGAATGGGCTGATGGCGCGGCGGAGAAGGAAGAGGGGATGGAGGGAGGAGTTAGTCTTCAACCCGCTGGGCAGCGTCGGCTTCGATGGCTTTGAAAAGGAGAGCGCTCTGGGTGGCGACGGCTTCCTTGGCGGCCGCCAGTTCCTCCGGAGTGAGCGCGGCTCCTTCTTCGGGCAGGCATTGGCCGAAGAGGTAGTATTTGATTTTGGGCTCGGTCCCGCTGGGGCGGACGGCCAGTCGATACCCGTTGGCAAAGGTCATGATGATCATTTTTTCCTTCGGGATGGGGTCGCCTTCGGCGTCCAGGTAGTCTTTTTTGGCAAAGTCCATCACGTCGGTCACGGCCACGCCGGCCATTTCGCTCGGCGGATTTTCGGAGTAGGAATTGGCCAGTTTCTGAATCTGAGCGGCTCCGCTAGCGCCCTCGTAGTAGACGCTCTCGACGGTCTCCTTGAAGTAACCATACTGGGCGAAGACTTCGTCGAGGAGTTCCGGCAAGGTGAGACCTCGATGAGCGGCGTAGGCTGCGAGTTCGGCGAACATGACGACGGCCCCATTTCCGTCTTTGTCCCGCACGCTGTCGCTCCCGAGGTAGCCATAGCTTTCCTCGCCCCCGAAGATGAAGAATTTGCTGTGTTCGAGCCGGAGCGCGCGAGATGCCTCGGGGCTGAGCTCTCGATAGGCATTTCCCAGGTTCCCCGGAACGGCTTTTTCATACTTCAATAGCTTGTCGCCGATGTATTTGAAGCCCGTGAGGGTGTCGACCCAATGGACTCCGTAGGCCTGGGCGATTTTCTTTTGGAGATCAGTGGTGACGAAGGTTTTGATGATGACGGCCTGGCCTTTGTTTTCCTCATTCAGCCAACCCAGTTCGAACATGGTTTTGGTGCGATACCAGGCCATGAGCGAGCCAATCTGATTCCCGGTCAGCAAGACCATCTTGCCGTGGGCGTCGCGCACCACCACTCCCATGCGGTCGCAATCGGGGTCGGTGCCAATGACGATGTCGGCCCCCTCCTTTTCCGCGAGGTCGATCCCCATTTGGAGTGCGGGAGCGTTTTCGGGATTGGGTGACTCGACGGTCGGGAAGCGGCCATCCTGGACGTCTTGCTCCGGCACGGTGAGGCAGTCGAAACCCAACTTTCGCAGAAGCAGGGGGGAGTGAATGCCCCCTGTGCCGTGGATGTTGGTGAAGACGACCTTGGGTGGATGGTCCGTCTTGAGGAGTTCCGGTCGCAAGAGAAGCCCTTCCACGCTCTGGAGATAGGCCTCGTCCACTTCATCGCCGATGGCTTTGACCTCTCCCTGTTCGCTTTCGGGAAGAGGGTGGTAGGTTTCGCTCTTGATGGCGTTCACTTCCGCGATGATGCCCGAGGCGTGCGGCTCCACGATTTGGGCACCGTCGTTGAAGTAGGCCTTGAAGCCGTTGTCGTGCGGCGGGTTGTGGCTGGCCGTGAGCATGATGCCGGCGTCGGCTCGAAGGTGACGGGTGGCAAAGGACAGATAGGGGGTGGAGCGACAACTGTCCTTGAGGTAGGCATGGCAGCCATTTTCGGCGGCCGTGCGAGCGGCGAACTCTGCGAAATCGCGCGAAAAGTGGCGGGTGTCGTGGGCGATGACGAGGGCTGGCTTGCGATGGGTCTCTCCCTGTTCCGTCAGCCACTTTTTCAGGTAGGTGATCATGCCCCGGGTGGAGCGGCCCACGTTGAAGTAGTTCATGGCGTTGGTCCCGGTGCAGGGGAACTCGGGTCGAGCCAGCGCTTGAGGAGTGCCGCGCTCGGCTTGGGTCACGAGCTTGCCGATGGTGCGACTGCGAAGTCCCCCCGTGCCAAAGGCCAAGGTGCGGAAAAAGCGGTCGTTCAGCTCGGACCACTGGCCACCCTGGACCAATTCCTGAATGCTTTCCGAGTAGATCGGGTTGCTGCTGCCCTCCAAGAGAGAGAGGATGTTCTCGCGGCTGGAGGGCAGGAGTTGGCCGCTTTCGACGGCGGCTTTCAGGGAAGAGGAGAGGTCGGTCATAGGGGAAGAAGGGAGGACGGAGATTCGCTCGGATCAAACCGCTGGGCCCAGACGTAAGCAAAGCAAAAGTGTTGTCTCCTCGAAGAAATGACACGATGCTCATTTGATTATGGAAACCAAGACACTCACCGCTGAAGAAACCTCTGCCATTACGGGCAGCTTGGAACATTTACTGGCTGACAGCTACGCCCTCCTTGCTATGACCCAAGTGGCCCACTGGAATGTGGAGGGCCCCCATTTTTTCCAACTCCACACGGCTTTTCAGGGGCAATATGAGGAGCTTTTCGCGGCGGTGGATGACATCGCGGAGCATCTCCGAGCCCTCGGCGCTTACGCTCCTGGAGGGCTCACGATGCTGCAAGAGCTGACCGCGATTGGCCAGATCGAGCGGCGTCTTTCTTCCAAAGATTTCGTGGCAGAGCTTTTGGACGCTCACGATACCCTCATGGCCCGCGCCAAGGAGGGACGACGGATCGCTTGTGAGGCGGGCGATACCCAGACGGAGGATCTCTTCATCGAGCGCCTTCGGGTCCATGAAAAAACCGCTTGGATGCTTCGCAGCCATCTGAAATAACCGTTTCGAAGAAAAGGCCGCGGGCGCGGCCTTTTCTTTTGAGGAAAATTTGAGACTGAGTCGCAATCTGAGTTGAATTCCCTCCGGACCTGAACCACCCTCTTATCGTGCTCGAAACTTCCAGCCCAACCAAGAATGTCTCTCTGGATTGCCCGCTTTCGGAGACCTGCAATTTATTGAGTTTGGTGGATGCCGTGACGGTGGAGTGGTTTGGCAAGGGCCCTTTCATTGGAGACGCTCTCTTGGACCTCCGGACGGCTTTGGCTCACCTGGCACAGGATCCTGAAGAATCGGTGGGCGCGTTTCTGGCGGTCAGGTCTGCGCTCGAGAAGGTGAGCTATTTTAGTGCTTACCAGATTCGCCGTCGCTTGGAGAGACTTCTGGTGGTGGTGGTGGA
The DNA here is from genome assembly GCA_039027815.1 of Verrucomicrobiota bacterium. Taxonomy (NCBI): domain Bacteria; kingdom Pseudomonadati; phylum Verrucomicrobiota; species Verrucomicrobiota bacterium. The sequence continues at coordinate 27,694 of JBCCJK010000011.1, read as the reverse complement.
GGGGCCAAAGGGGCTCACGGAGTTTCCTCTGACTCTCTCTTGGCGTTCGGTGGCGCTTCTGAAGCAGGCAGCCAAACGGGATCGCTTTGAAAAGGGGCTGGAAGACTGGTCCGCGCTCCAAGTTCGTTTTCAGCGCCGCTCGCGTTAGGGGGATCAGCCCAGCTTTTCCCCTTTGCAGAGCAGTTTCTTTTCCGCCGCCACCCGGGCGCACTTGCGACAGTAAAAGGCAGGCGGAAAGAGGAGGGCGTGGAGTCGATCAAAGTCCTTTTCGATCTCCTTTTTGCTCCAATCGCACAAGCGTTTGCCCATCGTCCCCTCCTTATACCAACCTCCAGAATTCACTAGTAGAATGGAGGGAAGGTGATATGGGGAAGAGGCGCTGAAGCGCGGGGAAGGAAGAGGCGGTGTCTTTCGAGCCAGCCCTGCGTTGCTCCTCGGTTACGGTGCCTGCACCGCGCCCTCGTCGCGCCTTGGTCTGGCCCGAAATCCACTCGGCCATTCTCCCAGCCAATTCTGCAGCTTGGTATTAGACTCGTTGCCAGACGCTGAGTTGGCTGACCGTCCATTGAAACTTGCGGCGGGTCTCTCGGATGAGGAAGGGCAGATCTTGATAATGCCGTAAGCGGAAGTGGGGGCTGAGGAGCCGCAAGAGGCTTTCCAAGGTGGTCCGCGCCTGGCCCTCGACGACACGACCTCCCAGCCAGCGATCCTTTGGGGTGTAGTCCTCCAACCAGGTGGCAGGGGTGGCCAAGATGAGCGCCCCTCCTTTCTTCACGAGAGTGGGCAGGCGGTCGAGCAAGGCTTGCGGTTCCGGGAGCCGGCAGAGGAGATTGGCTCCATGCACGAGATCAAATGGGCCCAAGTCGTCCGGCAGCTTGCAGGCGTCTCCTTGTTGGAAGCGGACCCGTTCGGGGTGGGCCGTTTCCGGAAGGCGAGCCACGAGCGGGCTGGTGATTTCTCCCTCTTCCAGCTTCTGGTAGGGCAGCTCTCGCCGGGTGCGCAAGGCCTCGGCCGCTTTCACGAACGCTTGCGAGAAGTCGATTCCCAGGACCTGAGCAAAGTAACGGCTCAGCTCAAAGCTCGAACGGCCCACAGCACAGCCCAAGTCGAGGGCCTGCGTCTCGGGCTCGCCCCCTTCTTGGAAGAACCCCGGGAGCCGGGAGGCGGATTCGCTCACGGTGCGGACCGCGAAGTGGAGAGCGCTGACCGGTCCAAAGTCAAACTCCAGAATTTCCTCCGGGCCTCCGTAGTGGAAGAGGAGGTATTCGTGGAGGAGTTTTTCGGACTCGTAGGGGTTCATCTTTTGGAAGAGGTTTCGGGGTCAGGTGAGCTGTTCTTCAACTTGGGTGAGGGCGTCTTCGAGGGCAGTCAGGGTGGGGACTTCTTGATCGGGTGAGAGTTTGCTTTTGAGGGCCTGGGCGAAGAAGCGTTGCAGGTTCTGGCGAGTTGGGCCGGAGAGGGTGTGACTGGGGCCAGCTTTGTCATTCTCGAGGACGGTGGCCTCTCGCTTGGCGTGGGGCCGGCTGAGAATTTGGCGGTAGGCGTTGAGGAGATGATCCAAAAGAATCCACGGGAAGTTCGGGCTGCCAGGGGGGCCGACTACCAGGGTGCGGGTGCGGTCGGTGTGGAGCCGGATTCCTTGGACATCCACCTTGAGTTCGGGCAGTTGCTCCCCCCGCCACCAGGCCGCCCCCGCTCCCAGCAGCCCGCCCAGGGCGGTGCCCGCCAAGAAGGAGGTGCCGCCCACGGCCAGGTCGAGCGCGCCCCCGGCGGTGGCCCCAGCCACGGCCCCGGCCGAGAGGAGTTGCTGTCGATTGAGGCCCCAGCGTTTCCAGGTGTCGGCGATTTCCAAGTCGGGCAAAGCGAGCTCGGCCTCTTCGGCTTGCAGGAGGTGATGCCGGTAAAGGGAGAGGAGCTTTTCGAGACAGGCGCGCTGCCGCTGCGCGATTCCCTGATGATAGCGGGCCCGCAGCGTTTCGGTGGCCGCCTCCTTGCGCCGGGGGGACTCAAACTCGGGCAGGGTGAGGGCGGCTTCGGCTCGCCAGGGGAGGGTCTTTCGGAAGTGTTCGTAAAGGAACTCGGCGGCCTGGGCGCGGCGATCCAACCATTCGTTTTGGAGGTGGCGTATGGTTTCTTCGATGTGGCCGCGGTGATCTTCCTCGATCGAGAGAAGGGCTTCAAAAAGCTGGAGGCGCTGCGGAAAGCGGGCCTGGTGGGCGTTGAAGGTGCGGACGAGGTTGAAGTGGCTGCCCAGTCGAGTTTTCCAAGCTTCGCGGTGTTCGGGATGCTCGCTTTGCTCGTTCAGGATGGCGAGGCGGGGTCGACCCGACCAGCGGAGAATCTCCATTTCCGCCTCAAAGTCATCGCGGAGAGGTTTGGAGGCATCCACGACGTAGAGGATGCCGGCCCCGGCGAGAATGGGTTGGAGGAGCAAACGCTCGTCCTCGAAGTCGCCCGTTTTTTCCGCCGCTTCGGCAAAACCGCGGAGGTGCTCAAGGCTGGGCACGCGGGTGGCCCCGGCGCGCTCCTGGATGGCTCGCATGGCTTCGATGGCCTGATGGAATCCCGGGCTGTCCAGAAAACGCACCACTTCCCGGCCTTGGATGGCCAAGGGGAGGACCTGAACTCGGGTCGTTTCTCCAGGCGTGGCGGTGATGCGGAGGCGCCGCTGGTCATCGATTTCCAGGAGGGTCGCCAGCACGGAGGTCTTTCCCATGTTGACTTTGCCGACCACCACGAAGTGGGGCAGCTGCGGGAGGACGGGCGAATCGGTCATGAGGCGCCCCATGCAATGCAAGCGGTGTGCGGGTCTTGCAACTGATCGGTCCATTCTTGGACCGCGGCAAAGCGCTCTCGCGAGGGGGGCTGAGGCTGGCCGGGCGAGCCGTCAAAAACCAGCAACCAGATGGGGAGTTCCGGACGGCCTTTTTCGCGAATCTTGGCTAAGAGGGCCTGGCATTGCTTGGGGGCAAAGGCCCAGTCTTCGATCAAAAGCACGACTCCGCCGGAGGCTTGGCTGGCGATCCCGAGGGCGCGAGCCTCTTCCGCCGCGTCCAAGACGCCCACCCGGAGTTTGTCGGTCGGCGCGATCCGGAGTTTTTGGAGGAGGAAAGGGCGGAGGCTCTCCAGGGCGACTTGGCTTCCTCCGAGATCGAGCAGCACGGCCTCGTCTTCTGGCGCGGTGAGAGGCAGTTGGAGCTCGGAGCCCACCAGCGCCCTCCAGAGCCGTCGATGACGGACCGCATCGAAGGAGAGATGGCGGAGCGCCTTTTTTTCTGCCAGACGAAAGGCGCCCCAGAGGAGCACCCGAGGGAGCAGCCCCCAGACGAGCAGGGCGGTCGCCAAAAAAGGCCACCAGACCGCCGCATTGGCGGGAGGAGGGAGTTTCTCTGAGCCGATGAATCGCTGTTGCGCGGCTTCCAGGGCTTCGCGGCCCGGCGCCAAGGCGTGGCCGGTCCAAGACCAAGGCGTTTCCAAGATCCCCAAGGTGGCTTCCAGGAGGCCCTGAGTGGCGCTGCCAAAGGAGCTTTCCCAATGGAAGCGCGTGTCGAAGGCCATCAAGCAGGCAAAGAAGCCGGCCAGCAGGCCGAGAAAGAATCCCAGCGGTAGCCATTGGCTGAGAGAGGCCAAGCGAAAGAGAAAGGGTTTCTCTTGGAGAATGACTGCCGTGGGTCCAGGCAAAACAGAACGAAGACCCTTGGCCAGGCCGAGGCGAAGAAGTCCCCACGCTGGAGAGAGGCGAGCGGGAGCCCCCAGCAGGGCCCCCACTGCCAGCAGAACCAGAAAGAGCCAGGGGATGGCGAGAGCGCTCAAAAGGAAGAGAACCAGATGAATGGAATCGCTCGCGACGGACCGCAGCCCAAAGAGGGTGGCGATCCCGAGGAGGGCCCCCAGCAGGCCCAGGAGGAGCGCGGCTCCTTGCAACAGGCTGGCCAACTTTTTGCCGGTGGGCAGATCCGGGCTCGTCTGCTGAAGCCATCGGCGAAAGAGGGCCTGCCGTTCCTCAGCCCCCCCGCGGACGGGAACCGCGAGCGGGGCGGGCTCCGATTCCGAACCGGCGAGCACCTCGAATTCGCTCCACTCGGAGAAGGACCAAGAGCGACTGGCTTGAGGCAAAGGTTTTTCCACGGCTGGAGGATTCTAGACCGAAAAGGCGACGAGAGCGACTGAACGCTTTTCTAGTCGCCACCAGAAGGGGAAGAGAGCAGGAGGTCTTGGGCTGCTGTTTTAGTCGTGTAATTCAAAACATGAATTTTAAGTCATAAAAAGTAGACGGAATCCGCCGCGCGTGTCGTATCAAGGGTGCCATGCGCAATAACAACCTAATCCAAAAATCGTTATCCCTCGCAGCCCTTTTGGCTGTGCCGTTCTCGCTGAAAGCGGACCTCGCTCCTCACGTCACTTCCCTCCCTGAAGGACCCGCCATCACTGCTGAAGATGTGAAGGCGGCCCAGAAAATGTGGGGTGATGCCGTCGTGGCCATCGGGGCCGCTGGAGAAGATGCTCCGAAAGTCGCTGAAGAAGCCGCTACCGCAGCCTACGCCTTCGAACTGGGAGCCATTCAGTTCAAGCCCACCTTGGCCGCGGAAACGCCCTTCCGCCCTGATCTCGAAGGAGCATTGAGCTACTTCGTTTCGGGGAATGACAGCTATGCTGAGGACAAGGGCTTCGCGCTCAAGCCGTGGTCGAATGTTCGCTTCGACAACCACACCGTGAGCATGCAGGGCAACATCGCGATCGCGATGGGCCACTACTACTTCACAGGCCCTGATGGAACCGAGACCAAGGTCGAGTATTCCAAAGGGTATGTGAAGATGGAAGACGGAAGGGTTTTGATCTTCCTACAAGATTCCTCCCTGCCCTATTCGGCTGGCTGAACCTTTTTGTAACCTTCACCCAAAGCCTGCATTCGATTTTCGAATGCAGGCTTTTTTGTGTTCGCTTGGGAAGGTTCCGGGAAACAGAAAAGTGCGGGGGGCAAGCAAAGCCTCTCGCGCTTTCGCCACCCGCTTTATACCAAGCTCCAGAATTCACTGGAAGAATGGAGGGAAGGTGGTGAGGGGAAGAGGCGCTGAAGCGCGGGGTAGGAAGAGCGGGAGTCTTTCGAGCCAGCCCTGCGTTGCTCCTCGGTTGCGGTGCCTGCACCGCGCCCTCGTCGCGCCTTGGTCTGGCCCGAAATTCACTCGGCCATTCTACCAGCCAATTCTGCAGCTTGGTATGAGGTGGCTAGAAGCGGTCTCATAAATAGGACGATTTCTATTCATGGAGACCGCTTTTTGAAACCGCCTAGTATCGGTGGGCCGCGACGTCCCCGGCGCGGCGGGTGCGATGAGCTAATTCGTAAACCAGTCACCTACCCACGGCCTTTCCGGCTACCTATCACTTGGGGATGAACTGCACCCTGTAGAAGAAGTCTCCCCCACCGCGCCGGGGACGTCGCGGGCCACCGGGGAAAGCTTGCTACTGTAGTTTTCGGGGGTCTTCTGCTGGGATGGTCTTCGCGATATCCTATTGTTTCTCTGCCCTATTCCTCCACGACTTCTATTTGCGAGACCGCTTCTAGTTTTGGAGAGCGGCGATCAGGTATTCGCTGGGACGGAAGTGTTCGATGAGCACTTCTTCTTGGTCTCCGCGCTTCATGCGAACTTGTTTGAGATCAAAATTCGGCGTTTTGTGGGGGGCGAAGAGGATGTCGTCGTGGGTGCTGTTTTCGTGCTTCTTGAACATTTCGGGAACGATGTCGCCCCCGAGGTGGTCATCGCGACCCGTGGCCAAGTGACAGGTGCCAAGAACTTTTTCGTCTTGGATGTCCGCGCCTGAGACGGGGAGAACCTGGGTTCCGAATCCGAGTTCGCCCAAGGTTCCCGTCATGGGGTCATCGGCGAGCCGTTGGTTGTGCGCGTCGATGGTTTCCTGGTTCCCCTCAATGAGGGTGGAGTGGATGATGTTGCGATCCCGCACTTCCAAGACACCGAGGGTGCCATCTTCATACTTCATGGGAAACTGGCCATTGGCATCCACGGGGACGAAGTAGACTTCTCCGGCCGGGAGGTTGGCGATGTCGGGTGTCCGGCCGTGACAGAGACCATGGGATTTCTGGGCGTCTTGACCGTTGAGGTCGAGGGAGGCGGTGAGAACCTTGCCATCCTCCAAGGAGAAGTCGATTTCGATGGTGTCGGCGTTGCTGAGGGCCAAGCGGAGTTTTTCGGCGTCCCGGCTGACGTCCCGATAATCGACGGCCAGGCCTGTATTCAAAATGACATCATTGACCCCATGCATGGTGGCCCCGCGGAAGCCGAATTGTTTGGCCTTTGCAGTCAGGGGGGCGGTCGCTGAGAAGGTGGAGACGCACAGAATCAGGTCGTAGTCCGGGTAGAGATCTTGGTCGAAGGAGAGTTGATTGCCCTCGATGTCCCAGACGGCGTCCTTCAGGTCGAGGTTGGAGCCGTGGGTCATTTCGTAGGCGAACATTTCCCCGCCGTGCAGACCAAGCTCTTTCATGACGCCATCCCGCAGCCCGTGGTAGAAGACTTCGTAGGCCTTGCGCTGGATGGCGTAGTCTGGATTTTCCAGGTAAGCGTGTCCGGCGAACTCGGTGGCGGGCGCTTCCAAGTCGATCAGAATGCAGACTTTGCAGCCTTCCGTCGGTTCGAAGACGGAGCCGAGGAGTCGAGCGAGATCGAAGGGGGGGAAGGTTCGCTGGGCGGGATCGAAGACAAGAGGTTGAGGGGCGGTAGCGGTGGTCATGTATTTTGTAACGAGTGAATCGTGGGTGATACGAATCAGCGAGAGTCTCGGGTATTCCCTCGGAATGATGGCCGGGGAGGGAAGTGGGGCGGCCGCTCTACCACCTTATCCGGCAGTTTGGTATTACTCGATGGCGATGAGGGTGACATCGTCATCAAAGTCCTTCCGGCCGGAAAACTCTTGTGCGACGACCAGGAGGCGATCCACCAATTCGAGTTTGGGCTCTCGCATGAGATCCCCAATGGTTTTTTGCATGGCGCCTTCGCCAAAGAATTCGCCCGCTTCATTCTCGACCTCTGCGATGCCATCGGTGTAGAGGAGGAGCCCGTTGATGGTGTCCATGGAGCACTCGAGGGTGTCGTAAGAGGTGTCTCCCACCAAGCCGAGCGCAGGTCCGGCTTGAAAATCACTGTCCTCTCCCAGAGGTTGGCAGGTTTGCTCTTCCCGTTTGAAGGAGAGTGGCATGGGGTGCCCGGCGCTCGTCACGATGAGGGAGCGACGCTCGGTATCGATCAGGGTGTAGCAAGCGGTCGCCATCATGGTGATGTCGGCATCCCGAAAGACGCGCACCAGGCGCTGATTCAGGTGGTGAATGAGCTGGCCGGGATTTTGGGAGAGGTCCCGCTTTTCCTCAATGATGCCTCGCAGGATGGCGCCGACCATGGCGGCGCGGACTCCGTGTCCCATGACATCGCAGACGAGCACCCCCACTTGGGTGGGGCTGATGGGCACGATGTGGAAGATGTCGCCGGCGACCGCGGTCGTGGGAAGAAAGCGCTGCGTGAGGCAGAGGGTGGAGCTTTGTTCGCCAAAGCGGATGGTGGGCATCTCCTGCGGCAAGAGCGCGATCTGGAGCTCGCGAGCGAGGGCGAATTCCTCCTGCATGGACTCGTTTTTCGCCTCCAATTTGGAGCTGGCCTCTTGCAATTTGCGCTGGGTTTCCACCAGTTCGGTCACGTCGTTGGAGACGCCGAAGGTCCCTCGGATGGTGCCCGCCTTGTCGAAGAGGGGCATCTTGCTCGTCATCATCCAACTGACCTCATCCTGCTTCGATCCGGCGTAGGTGAGGCGTTCTAGTTTGCGGACGAGCGGTTGCCCTGTGCGCATGATTTTGGTTTCGTCAGCGAGGGCGATCTTTTGGTGCTGTTCGCTGAAGAAGTCGGCATCGCTTTTCCCAATCACTTCCTGAGGCCGGCTGCGACCGAGTAGTTCGGCTTGGCTTTGATTAGCGAGGGTGAATTTCGAGTCTTTGTCTTTGAAGTAGACGTGGACGGGGATGTTATCGATGAGGGTGCGCAGCAGGTGCCGCTCTTCCTGAAGGGCTTCTTCGATGGTTTTGCGAGGGCTGATATTGATCATCGAGCCAGCCAGCCGCAAGGGGCGGTCTTGCTCATCCCAAACGCCAATGGCGCTCATCCGCAGCCAAATGTAGTCGCCACTCTTGCGCTGAAAGCGGGCTTCGATGTCGAGGGTCGGGGTTTCCCGAGCGTCCCGGAGGTATTGCGTGAGTTGGGAGTGGACGAGCGCGTAGTAGTCCGGATGGACCCAGGCCTTGAGGTTGGTGAAGATATTGGGCATTTCCTCGTCCTCCACTTCCAGGAAGCTGCGGATGCGATCGGAGAAATAAATCTCATCGGTTTCGAGGTTCCAATCCCAGATCCCTTCGTTGGAAGCCCGGAGAGCCAGGGTGTAGCGCTCGTGGCGGAGGGAGACGTTTTCTGTCTTGGGAGCGGCTGGTTGGGCGGAGTCGCTAAATTGGGAAGAAATCATGTCTTCCGGGCGGAGGTAGAGCTGGATGGACGGCTCGTCTTCCGAAGCCTCCAGTCTCCCATCGATCGCGAGCGGTATGCGCACTTCGTCCGCTCCTTGGTAAATGCTTTCGTAGAAGCGGATTTCTTCTCCGGCGGCGATCCGCTCAAGCACTCGTTGGTGATCCCCTCGCAGTTCCTCCACCACGTAGTCGGTCAACCGGCGGCCTACGAACGATTCCGGGGCCCCATCCAGCCAATGGCCAATGGCACTGCTGACAAAGCGAATGGTGCCATCCGAGGGATGGAGTTCGATGCGGCCAATATTGGCTTGGTCTAAAAGTGGATGAAGGAATTCCTGCGAAGCAATGCGCGCTGACATGGGAGCTTGGATCGGGAAAACAGAGGTCGCGGGCGACCTGAGGTGGGAGTTTGACACGAGGTGGCGAAGGTTGAAAGGATCAATTCGTGCCCGATGCCCAGGAGGGCTTCGGGTGAAATGCCTCTTATGCCGACCGCGCTGGAAGATCTGGGCTGGAACGATGCGCTGGAGCGCGAGTTCCGGAAGCGTTCCCAGGGCCAAACGGTGGTGCCGGCTCTGGTGACGGGCGACCTCGGGATCAGCTACGAGGTGCTCTTGCAGGAAGGAGTCTGGACGGAAGCCGAGCTGGCGGGGCGCCTCTTTCACGAAGCCCAAGTCCAGGCCGATCTCCCGGCGGTCGGCGATTGGGTTCTGCTTAAGGAAGCGCCCGATGCGGAGAGAGTGGGCTGGCGGGTGGTGGCGCGGCTTGCTCGGCGTTCTCGTTTCTCTCGCAAAGTGCCCGGCCGGGGCACGGAGGAGCAGGTGATCGCTGCCAATGTCGATGCGGTGGTGATCGTGACCGACGCGGAGGTCGATTTCAATCCCCGGAGGATCGAACGCTTCCTGATGTTGGCCGCACGGGGAGGGTGCCAGCCTTGGATTTGGGTCAATAAGGCGGATTTGGTGGCGGAGGAAAGGCAGGCTCATCGGGTCGCCGAGCTCCAAACCCTCTTGGGGGCGCCCGAGCGGGTGCTTTCGGTGAGTGCGGTCACGGGCGAGGGGCTGGAGGCCTTTCGTCGGCAGCTGGGTCCGGGAAGAGTGTTCACCTTGGTGGGCTCCTCGGGCGTGGGGAAGTCCTCGCTCGTCAATCGACTCTTAGGAGAAGCGCGCCAAGCGATCGGCGAGGTGAGTGAGGCGACCGGGAAGGGGCGTCATACGACCACCCGACGCTTTCTTTTGCCGTTGAAAGGAGGCGGGGTCTTGATCGACAACCCTGGGATCCGAGAAGTGCAGCTCTGGACCGACGAGGAGACTTTGCGAGAGGCCTTCCAGGACCTGGAAGTGCTCGCGGCCGAGTGCCGTTTTCGCGATTGCCGTCACCAAGGGGACGCGGGTTGTCGGATTGAGGCCGCCATCGCCCAGGGAGAACTTTCCCCTGAGCGCTATGAGAACTACCTCGCCCTGGAGGACGAGATCGCTCTTTTGCAAAAGCGACAGGCCCGTTGGAAGAGCAATTTCGAGCGCGTTATGAAACGGGAGAAAAAAATTGAGGCCAGGAACCCGGGGGATCGGTTCTATGACCCGTTGAGCGAGCTGGAGGATTGAGCGGCCTCTCGCTCTGCAATTCGGGCAGCTCTGGATTGACAGGGCCCTGGCACTTGGTTGGGTGCGGGCATGGCAAAAGAAAGAGTCTTGGTCACGGGCGGGGCCGGCTACATCGGTTCCCACACGGTTCGTCAGTTGGCCGCAGCTGGCTACCAAGTGGTGGTTTTGGACAACCTAGCTTACGGGCACGAGGGGGCGATTGTAGACGAAGGGGTGGAGCTGGTTTTGGGGGACATGTCCGATGCCCGTTTGATCGAGTCGATCTTTGCGCAAGGCCCGATCGCTTGTGTCATCCACTTCGCGGCCTTCGCCTATGTGGGGGAATCGGTCACCGACCCAATCAAGTATTACCAGAACAACACGGCCGCCCCCCTCACGCTCCTGCGGGCCATGGAAAAGCATGGCTGCCGCCAGTTCATCTTTTCTTCCACCTGCGCGACCTACGGCGAACCGGAGCGGATCCCCATCACCGAAGACTTGAAGCAAGACCCCATCAATCCCTACGGACGAAGCAAGCTCATGCTGGAGTGGGTTTTGAAAGACTGCGATCGGGCCTTCGGGCTCAAGAGTGTCTTTCTGCGCTATTTCAATGCCTGCGGAGCGGCGGCCGATGGAAAAATCGGCGAGGACCACGATCCAGAGACCCACCTCATCCCGCTCGTGCTGATGGCCATCCGGGGAGAACGGGATAAGATCACGGTCTTTGGCACGGACTACCCCACGCCCGATGGCACCTGCATCCGGGACTACATCCATGTCGACGATCTGGCCGACGCGCACTTGCGGGCCTTCGCTTACTTGAGCCAAGGCGGCCAGACGACGGCCGTGAATGTGGGAACCGGGGAGGGAGTTTCGGTCAAAGAAATCATTGAAAAGGCCGAGGCGGTCACCGGCCAGAAGGTGCCGCTGGAGTATGGAGAGCGTCGTGCGGGCGATCCCCCTCGCTTGGTGGCCGATCCGTCCAAGGCCAAGAAAGTGCTCGGCTGGGTGGCCCAGCACCGCGACGTGCGCAGCTCCATCGAGTCCGCCTGGAATTGGATGAAGAGTGGAGAGGGCCAGGGGCGTTTTCTCAAGTAGCCGACAAGAAATCAATGAAGCTAAGCAGAACACCCCGCGTCTTTTCCCGCCGGCAGATGGTTGGGGGGCTTCTCTTTGGGGTGATTCTTTTTGTCTCCGACCGAAGTTGGGGAGGTGGAGCGTTTCTGGAAGCGGGCGGCCTCGTGGTGATGGAGGCGGAGTCGACCAGCTCCAGGCTGGGCTCCTGGAAGTTGAAGACAGAGGTTCCCGATTACCTGGGGTCGGGACATCTCGAGTTCACCGGCAATGAGATCGAGAGCGGTCCCCCCAAGTCGCCCCTTCGGTATGACTTTCAGATTTCGACCGAGGGCCGCTACACCTTGGTGATGCGGGCCCACAAGCGACTCGAGACCAAGCGAGAGGACCTCTCTAATGATTGCTACATTGAACTCTCGGGCGATTTCGAGCCGGGTGGGGAGGCCTCGTCCCGCATCCTGCGAAGCGAAAACAAGTTTTTCGGCGGGGCCGAGGAAGGGTGGGGTTGGGCGCAGCGCTTGGATGTGGACCATCAGCAGTATTTCGCGGTCTACCAACTGAAGGCCGGCCAGACCTATCGGCTGACGGTCTCGGGTCGCTCCAAGAACTTCAATCTCGACCGCATCCTCCTCTTCCATGAGTCCCACGACCTGCGGAAGATCCGCAAGGAAAGCCCGCCCGAAAGCCAACGAATGGAGGCCGGCCAAGGAGGAGGCTCCGACTTCGGCTTGGCGCAGCGGACGGTGCGGGACCTGACCAATCGCGCCGGAGTGACCATCTCTGCTCAACTCCTGGACAAGACCGATACCGCGGTCGTGGTCTTGGTTTCAGGCCAGCGAGTGGAGATTCCTTTCAGCCAACTCTCTGCGGAGGATCAGGCTTTTTTGAGGGATTGGAGGCCTTGAGAGGACGCTGCCTTATTTTCGATTTTGGGGGGCGCCTGCTAATACCAACCTCCAGAATTCACTGTTAGAATGGAGGGAAGGCGGAGTGGGGAAGAGGCGCTGAAGCGCGGGGAAGGAAGAGCCGGAGTCTTTGGAGCCAGCCCTGCGTTGCTCCTCGGTTGCGGTGCCTGCACCGCGCCCTCGTCGCGCCTTGGTCTGGCCCGAAATCCACTCGGCCATTCTACCAGCCAATTCTGCAGCTTGGTATAACGGGAGGAGCTAATAGGCGTCTGGATTGAAGGGCCGGCGACGGGAAGGGCTGTCGAGCGGGGGGCGAGTGGGGTCGACAGGGCGCTTCACAAACTGGAATTGGGCCCGGTCCCGATCCGGGCGGAATTTGTCTGGTTTGGAAGAGGCGGAGGCTTCGGCGGGGGCGCTGGTCTCGGTCGCAAGGCAGGGCCCGCTCACGAGAACGTGGCAGTGAGGGCAGGGGGCGGGCTCGCCATGGTAGCCGACCGGGTGATCGATGACGATCCATTCTCGGCAGGCCGGGCAAGTGAAGGCCAAGGGCTGTTCGGAGGCGGCTCGCTCGGCCTCGGAGGAAGAGCTTTGCGCACGCGGAGTCGGCAAGTGGGAGCTTTCCAGAAAAGGATTGGCCTCTTGGTGACTGGGCGTGGCGATGGGCCGGATGGGCAGGGGTCCCTCAGGCCCCGGGGCCCGAGGAGCCGCTCCCGGTGGGGGGGCGACGAGATCAAAGGGGCTCTCGATTTTTTCCTCGGACATGGTGCCATTGTATCAGGTCTGGTTCTTTTTGAAAACCTCCTACACAGAGGGCGTTCAGCGGTGGAGGCGGCTGTCGAGGTGAAAGATTTGCCCAGAAATGGTGGCGAAGCTGGGGAGGGCGGCCAGAAAGCGGGCGGCTTCCGAGACGGGGGTGAATCGGCCCAAGGCGTGAGCCCGCTGGGCGGCCTCTTTCACTGGCTGGGGGAGAGCGGCGGTCATTTTGGTCTCGAGCCAGCCCGGATGGACGACGTTGACACGGACATTGCGAGGGCCCAGTTCGGCGGCCAGCGATTTGGCCAGCCCGTGGAGTCCGGCTTTGGCGGCGGCGTAGGCGCTCTGGCCGATGGGGCCGTCCAGGGCGGCTTGGCTGCCGATGAAGAGAATGGTGCCGTTTCGTCTGCGGGCCATGCCGCGGGAGACGGCGCGGGCCGCCCACATGGCTCCGCGCAGATTGGTATCGATCACGTGCTGCCAAGCGGCCGGGTTCTGGCGAGCGAGCAATCGGTTTTCCGCGACGCCCGCGAAGCAAATCAACAAGTCGACGGCCGGGCGTGGCTCAAAGTAACGCTGGGTGGACTCGCTTGAGAGCACGTCGAGTTCCTCGCGCCCGGGGGCCTCGACCTTCCAGCCTTGGGCCTGCAACTGCCCACGGGTGGCTTGCGCGAGGTCTCCTTGTCCGCCGGTAAGGATCGCCAAGGGGGCCTGGGCACTGGGAGAATCCGCCACAGACCACCCTTGACGACTTTTTTTGGGAGGGAAAGGAAAGTGTCTCGTTTCTCAGAGACTCACTCGCTTACTTACGGAAAGGATCGAAGAGTTCGGGCTCAGCCTGAGCTTCGATGGGCTTTTCCAGGGTGACTCCGGCCGGGGGGCTGAGGACCACGGCATGCTGCTCGTAGCGAATCCGCAAGCGGCTGAAATTGGCGATGTATTCCAGCACAAAGCTGGCGGGAACTTGGTTCAGTTTGAAGCTGAAGGGCGCGATGCCCTCAGGCGGGGTCCGCACGACAATGTTGGGCACGAAACGTCCTTGAGTTTGCTGTTCCACAAGGAGCCGGAGGGCTTCGACCGCTTCCGTAGGGGTGGTGTCCACCAGATCCACCTTTGGCAAAATGACCCTCTCCAGGGCCGTCTGGATGCGGTTTTTCTGAAAGCGATCCCGATTTCCCTGAATTTCCAGAAGGTAGTAGCGGGCTTGGGGATGATTGGGAGCGACTTCAAGGATTTGGCGGAAGCGAGCTTCAGCGAGGTCGATTTCTCCCGCTTGAAAGAGTCGGACGGCCTGGTTGACCGCGCCGGTCAGGCCATCGGCCTGGGCCGAAGGGAAAGGGGCACCGGCAACCAGAAGGAAGGCGAGGAGGAGTTTCATAAGGGATTTTATTGGAGCTTCTTTCCTGCTAACATATTAGCAGGAAAGGGTCAAGTGAGTTGCTGGGTTTCTTGTTTGTGTCTGGGGGGCGTCTTGGCATTTTGCGCTTATGCTGCCCGAACTGCGGACGTCCATTCCGGGACCGGAATCGCTGCGACTGAGCGAACGGCTCCGGAGAGTGGAGTCGCGAAACGTGACCTTTCTTTCCTCTGATTTCCCCATTTTTTGGGAGCGGGCGGAAGGGGTGAATGTTTGGGACGTGGATGGAAATCGCTTTCTCGATTGGTCGTCGGCCTTCGCGGTGGCCGGGCTGGGGCATCGCAATGAGGCGATCGGGCAAGCTTTGTCCGGGCAAGCGGAGCGGCTGCTCCACGGTATGGGTGATGTCCATCCGCCGGCCCTCAAGGTGGAGCTATTGGAGCGACTCAGCCAGATGACTTATGAGCGCTGGGGCCTGGGACCTGCCAAATCGGTCCTTTCCAGTTCGGGCTTCGAGGCGGTGGAGACCGCTTTGAAGACGGCGGTCCTGGCCACGGGAAAGCCGGGCGTGGTGACCTTTGAAGGAGGCTACCATGGCCTGGGCTACGGGACGCTAGGGGCTGGGTCCTTCCCCAAATTTGCTCGACCGTTCGCCAAGCAGTTGGGTTCCTGGGGTCAGCGGGTGCCTTTTCCCTGCTGCCCGGATGAGCTGACGGCGGTCCGGGCGGAATTGACGTTGGCCCTCCAGTCGGGGGAGGTCGGGGCCATTCTGGTGGAGCCGATCCAAGGTCGGGGTGGGGTGCGCATCCCACCGGCCGGGTTCCTGGGGATGCTGCGGGAGGTGGCGGATGCCTTCGGAGCGGTCCTGATTTACGATGAGATTTTTGTAGGCTTTCATCGGACGGGGCGCCTTTTTGCCTGCGAGTGGGAAGCGCCGGCCTACCCGGATCTTCTCTGCGTGGGCAAGGCCCTGACGGGGGGCTTTCCGCTTTCCGCCTGTATTGGGCGCTCGGAGATCATGGACGCTTGGCCGGAGAGCGATGGGGAAGCGCTCCACACCAGCACGTTTTTAGGCCATCCTCTGGGCTGCGCTATGGCCTTGGCCGCCCTCAGCCAACACGCGGACGGGTCGGTCCGTTCGCTGGTGGGGGAACGGGGGCGGAAGCTGGAGGCCTCCCTCCGGGCAGCGGACTTGCCGGTGAAAGAGATCCGCGGGCGAGGCTTGCTCTGGGGAATCGAGTGCCAGCAAGCGCTCGGTCCGATCGCCTCCGGGGCGCTCGCGCGCGGTTTGATTGCCCTTGGCGGAGGCGAGACGGGGAGGGTCTTGGAATTGGTCCCGCCTTTTGCGATCGGCGATGAGGAGATCGACTACAGCATCGCCCAGCTGAAGGAGCTTCTGCTGCAAGCTTCCGACGAGGGGTAATACCAAGCTCCAGAATTCACTGGTAGAATGGAGGGAAGGTTAAGTGGGGATAACCCTCTTTTGGGAGCGTTTGCTGCACGAAAGAGCCACGAAAAAGGCCCTCCGAGGAGGGCCTTTCAAATGGGTTTCTAGGATCGGGTTTTCGGGAATTAGGAAGCCGCTTGGGCGGCTGCTTGTTTTTTGGCGATGGCTTCGCTGGAAGCTTCTTTGATGCGCTCCAGGCCTCGATACCGCTTCATTTCCTTCTCAACCAAACCCCGAGTCACGAGATTCTGAAGCTTTTCGTAGGCGCGCAGGCGGAGCATTTCTTCTCCTCCGCTGACGGCATTTCGCTTCTTGAGATTTTCGTAGACGAGTCCAAACAGCTCGTTGAACTCGTAAGAATTTGGTTCAGAAAGAACCACCACCAACTCATCGGTCACATGATCGGGAACCCGCCGTGAGAACCGAGTTCTTCTTGTAGTAGCCATAGACGGTGACGCTAGCACAGGAGGGGGCTTCGGGCGATTTGTTTTCGGTATTTCCCTAAAATTTTGTCAAATTTGCGACATCCAGCGTCAACTTGCCGCTACTGGTGTCGGCGCGGCCGAAAAATGACGCTAGCCAAGGGCGGCCAGACCGTCCATGGGAGGCGTTTTTGGTAACAGTTCATGGCAAGCGCGCACGAAGCTCTCGTTTCAGTCTCTTTGGCTGCAGGCACTGGGGTGCTCCTGACGGTGGTGAGTCGGCGGATGAATCTCCCCACCATCGTGACCTTGCTCGCGGGCGGCTTTCTCCTCGGCCCGCAGGGGCTGGGGTGGGTGCAGCCAGAGAGCTTGGGGTCGGTCTTTCCGGCGGTCGTTTCGCTGGCGGTGGGCATCATTCTGTTCGAGGGCGGGCTGACTCTCAATCTGCGGGAGTTCGCCGCTTCTTCCCGGGCCATCCGACGCCTGTTGACGATCGGGGTCCTGGTGACTTGGCTGGGTGGGGCGCTGGTGGTGTGGCTGATTTTCCGCACCGAGCCGGCTTTCGCTCTTTTGGCGGGGAGCCTGGTGATCGTGACCGGTCCCACGGTCATTGTCCCTTTACTGAAACGGATTCAGGCTGCGCCGCGGGTCGCGAGCATTTTGCATTGGGAGGGGGTTTTGATCGATGCCATCGGCGTTTTCATCGCCATCCTCTGCTTCGAGTGGATCGTGGGCGGGCAGGGCGGCCAGGCTCTCCTGAATTTCCTGCTGCGCGTTTTGTTGGGCGCGGCCGTGGGTTGGGGAGGGGGCTGGCTCATCCAAGCGGCCATCTGGAAGCGCTGGGTGCCCGAGAAGATGGTGAATGCCTTTGCCCTGGCTTCGGGGATCTTGCTTTTTGGCATTTCGGAAGCCTTTCTCCCGGAGTCAGGTCTGCTTTCGGTGACCTTGGCTGGGCTGGTCATTGGTTGGAAGCAACCGATTGAGCTGAAAGAGATCCGGGCCTTCAAGGCGGAGATCACTGATTTGCTGATCGGGATGCTTTTCATCCTTTTGGTGGCGCGCTTGGAGTGGCGGCAGTTCCTGGAATTCGGCTGGCCTGGCTTGGCGGCCCTGGCGCTTCTGATTTTGGCGGTCCGTCCGGCGAATGTCTTTCTTTCGACGATGGGAGCGGGCTTGAATCTGCGAGAGAAGATTTTTCTCTCCTGGGTGGCGCCGCGGGGAATCGTGGCGGCTTCCATGGCGTCTCTTTTTGCGCTGTCCCTGGGAGCGCAGGAGGAGCCGATTGGCGATCCCCAGTTTCTCGAGACCTTCACCTACTCAGTCATTTGCACGACCGTGGTTCTGCAAGGCTTTTCGGCTGGCTGGGTGGCGCGTGGGCTGGGTCTCAAGAAGCCGCAGCCAACCGGGTGGCTGCTGGTGGGGGCGCACCTTTTCGCTCGTCGCTTGGCGGCGCTTTTGCAGAAGCACTTGGAGGTCCCGGTGCTTTTAATCGATTCCAATTCCCGCTTCGTGGGCTACGCCAAGGAGGACGGCTTGACCGTGGTCCAGGGGGATGCCCTGGAGGTGGACGAGCTGATGGAGAGCGAGCTTTTCCAGGGAGTGGCGCAGGTTCTTTCTTTGACTGACAACGCGGAACTCAATCGCCTGGTGAGGTCCCAATGGGGGGCCAAGTTGGGCCGCTACGAGAGCTTTGGTTGGCGACCGGCCGCTTCTCCCGTCTCCTCCGGGACGGCTCCGGGCACCAGCCTTTCGCTCGAGTCGCCCGAGAAGACGGAGGACAATACGGGAGATGTTTTTGTGGAGCTGGCCCGTCCCTCCGTCATCGCGGGAGAGCTGGATCGGAGAGAGGCTTCTCTCGAGGTCATCACGGTGGGCAAGGTGAACCCGGGGTCCCCGCCGCTTCTGCCCGGTTTGCCTTTGATGATTTTCCGTGGGGGCAAGGGCCTGCCCCTGCGGGCGGGCAAGGAGCTGGGAGAGAGCTTGAAAAGCGAGGACCGCGTTTTGGTCTTGCATCGCTCGGATGGTTTCTTGCGACGTGGTTTCCAGAATGGGGGCTACCGGCGAATCGAAGCCGAAGATCTCGATGGGCTCTATCGACGGATCGTGGAGGTGGCCGCCCAAGACCTGCCCGCGCTTTCGGTGGAGGACACGGTGGCGACGCTGCAAGCGCAGGAGAAGTCTTTCCCCTCGGTGCTGGGGAAGGGCTTGGCCTTTCTCCACCTTTACTCCAGCCGGATCGAAGATCGCATGGCTTACTTCTTCCGTCTGGAAAGGGGGCTGTCTGTGATGGGGAAGGAGAATCAGATCCGGATGGTGATTTTTGTCATCAGTCCCCAGGGCGATGCCCAGGGGCACTTGAATACCTTGGCGGAGATTGCCCGCTGTTGCCGTCAGCAGAGCCACCTCGCGAGTCTTGAGCGGGCCGAGTCCATTGAGGAGGTTTTGCAGCTGGTCTGATACCAACCTCCAGAATTCACTGGTAGAATGGAGGGGAGGTGTTGTGGGGAAGAGGCGCTGAAGCGCGGGGAAGGGAGAGCCGGAGTCTTTCGAGCCAGCCCTGCGTTGCTCCTCGCTTACGGTGCCTGCACCGCGCCCTCGTCGCGCCCTGGTCTGGCCCGAAATCCACTCGGCCATTCTACCAGCTAATTCTGCAGCTCGGTATGAATCAGGGGGCTCCGGCTGCGAAGGTCCCGATGGCACGGAGCTGGCCACGGCTGAGGCGGAAGATTTCGTTGCTCGCGGGAAAGACGGCTTCTTGGTAGAGGGCGGCCAGTTGCGGGCTGAGTTCGGCCAGGCGATGGGCCAGCTCGGGGAAAAGATAGAGCGCGAAGCGGTCCGGGCAGGCGGCGTAGACGGTATCGCCCAACCAAGGGGCGACTCGTTCCCCGAGGCCCGGGTCCAGAAGGAGGGCGTGGGTCAGGGGGTGCTCGGAGCGGTAGAGGACGTATTGCACCACGCCTTGCTCGTCCCGCATCAATTCGGGCTCGAGTCTTCTGTGAAGCTGGCTCACGAGCCGCTGCGCGCTGCGGAGATGGCGGGCGCGGTCTTCGGGCTCGCTCGGGAGGGGGCGGAGGCGATCGGCCGCCAAGTGCCCTGCGGTCAGGAGGGTGTTTTGGGCGTCGGGTAGGGGGAAGGTGACGGGCGATCCTTCAAAACGCGGTTCCAGCCAGAGGGCCGGTTCTTCAGCCGAGAGGCTGCCAGCAAGAAAGAGCAGGAGGAGTGCTTTGACGTTGACCATCATGGCGGGGGCCAGCATAGAACGAGTCCGCGACCGAACCAAGGTGGCAATGTTAGCATGATCGCATTTCTCGAAGGCACGGTGGTGGAGAATTTTCCCGATCGCTTGGTCGTGAAGGTGGGCGGGATCGGCTATGCGGTGGCGGTGCCTTTGGGGACCTTTGATGATGTGCCGGCCGGGCAGGCGGTGACGGTGCTGACCCATTTTCATGTGCGGGAGAATGAGCAGGCTCTTTATGGATTCCGTCGCGCCGAGGAGCGCGATCTTTTCCAGTTGCTGCTCAATCGGGTTTCCGGGGTGGGGCCCAAGCTGGCCCTGGCCATTTTGAGCGGGATGCGAGTCGAGGAGTTCAAACAGAATGTGGTGCAAAACGAGGCCGCGGCCCTGGCGCGCATCAGCGGGCTCGGCAAGAAGACGGCCGAGCGAATCATTCTGGAGCTCAAGGATAAGCTGGGCGTGGCGGCGGTCTGGGAGCAGACCGGAGGGACGGGCCAAGGTGGGGAGACGGCGGGGGGCGATGCCGTTCTAGCGCTCATTTCCCTGGGCTACAAGCAGGCCGATGCCCACAAGGCGGTCCAGAAGCTGCAACAGGGCGACAGCCAGTGGTCCTCCGATGAGCTGCTCCGGGAGGCGCTGCGCACGCTCAACAGGTGATGAGCGGGCTGAGTTGGGAGGCGCTGGAGGCGGCCCGTCCGGAGGGGGGGCTCTTCGCGGGGAGCGATTGGCTGGGGTCCCCCGAGCCGCTCCGTTTGCCCCCCAAGCTGGGGAAGGAGATTCGCGCTTTGGGCGATCGGCTGGAGCGCTTTGTCAAGGCGGCCGATTCTCTTTACTATCGCTCCCGCAAGGGTTCGGCCCCGGGTTGGCTGGCCCGCTACCTGGAGGCGGGCAAGCCGGAGGAGCTTCTGCGCTTAGCCAACCATCGCAGCCAGCGCGAGGCGCTGCCCGAGGTGCTCCGGCCGGACTTGCTCTGGACGGAGGAGGGCTTGGCCATGACGGAGTTAGACAGCGTGCCGGGGGGGCTCGGGATCCTCGCTTGGCTGAACCAGGTTTACGCGAAAGCGGGTTTCCCGGAGGTGGTGGGCGGCCTCGATGGCATGCGGGAGGGCTTTGGTGCTCTTTTTCCCGAGGGCGGAGAGATCTGGCTGTCCCAGGAGAGTGCCGATTACCGACCGGAGATGACTTGGTTGGCTTCCCAGGTGGAGGGGGTGGAGGTGGTGCCGGCGGAGTCCGGCGGGCAAGCGGAGCGGGTCTACCGGTTTTTCGAGCTGTTTGACCTTCCCCAGCTGCCGGCGGTGGCCCGCTTGGTGGAGCGCTTGCAGGCCGGGCAGGCGGAGGTGACCGCGCCTTTCAAACCGCATTTGGAGGAGAAGCTTTGGCTGGCGCTTCTCTGGGCCAAGCCGCTGGAGCCGCTTTGGGAGCGGGAGATGCGGGCTTCTCATTTTGAGAAGCTGCGGGCGATGGTGCCGAGGGGGTGGGTGGTGGATCCGACGCCCCTCCCCCATCATGCGGTCCTTCCGGGGTTGGAGGTGCAAGATTGGCGGGATTTGGCTGGGTTCACCCAAAAGGAGCGGGAACTGGTTTTGAAGGTGAGTGGCTTCAGCGAGGAGGCTTGGGGGAGTCGGGGGGTTTTTGTGGGGAGCGATCTTTCGCAGCGGGAGTGGGCGGCCGCGCTCGACCGGGCCATCCGGGAGTTTCCCCAGGGTCCCTGGCTCCTCCAGCAATTCCATAAGGCCAAGCGTCTACGCCATCCTTACTTCGATCCCGAGACCAAGGAGATCCGTGAGATGGAGGGGCGGGCCCGGCTGTGCCCTTATTATTTCCGGACGGGAGCGGGGCTGGTCTTAGGGGGGGTGCTGGCGACGATCGTCCCGGCGGACAAGAAGGTGATCCATGGGATGCGGGACGGCATTCTCGTGCCGTGCGTGTTCGAGTGAGCGAGTGAGGGGTGAGCCGGGCTGGGGAGGAGACAAAAAGAAAGCCGCCTCGGTCGATACCAAGGCGGCTGTAGGGGCTGCAAAGGGGAGTCTCGGGCGCGCGCGCCGTGCTTACTTTCGCTTGAGGAAAGGAAGGCCGGTCCGCTCGTTTTCGATGACGGTGTAGCCATCGGGGAGGGCATCGAGGACGCCGTCTTTTTGCTCTCCGGCGAAGAAGAACAGTTTGGTCACTTTGCCATTGGCGCGTTTTTGTTCGCGGCAGTGGAGGTAGTAGTCTTTTCCGGATTTCTTGCTTTTGACGGAGTAGGCCATGAGTTCAGGTTGGTGTTACAGACGGGGTGTGCAGGAAGGCCGTGCGGCGAGGAGACACCGCGCGACCCAGAGAGTTAGATGAGGCCAGCCCCTTTCAGGGTAACGTAGGCGCCGTTCTTGGAGATGGTTTTGAGGGCGCGGGCACTCAATTTGACACGGACATACTTGTTTAGCTCGGGCACCCAGATGCGCTTGGTCTGGAGATTGGGCTGGAACTGGCGCTTGACCGTTTTGGTGACGTGCATGCCGATGCCGCCTTTTTTCTTCGCGAGACCACTGCGGTGAATTTTGCGACCGCTGGTGATGCGACTTCCGGTGATGCTGCAAACACGTGACATGGATAGGAACCTCGGTTTCTGGAAAGAGGGGCGGAAGATGTATCCGCGTTTCCCCGAGGGTCAAGGACAAATGGCAGCGCTTTCCAGGCGGGAAGGGCCAATTTTTGGCTTGCAAATACTGTTCAAGTGAACGTTATTGGTCTTCGCGCTGTTATGAACGTGGCGACTTCTTCCAAGGACAAGTTGGGTTCGCTGAGAGCGGCTCTTTGCGACCGGTTTGGGGCGCAGGCGGTGGTGAAGTTTGCGGCTCCGTTGACGGCCACGGAGGCGCCGGTCTTCCCTCGCGGGGAGGTGACGGAGCTGGTGGCGGAGGGGCCGGGCAGTGGCATCGCGCTGGTGGTGGCGGATCTTTTGCGGAGGGGGGAGGAGGTTGGCATTTCGCCGGAGGTGCCTCTGGCGCTCATCGATGGGACGGATTCCTTTGATCCTGAGTCCTACGGGGCGGCCAGCTGTGATCGGGTGCTGTGGGTTCGCTGCCGGGAGGTGGGGGAGACGCTGCGGGCGGCGGATCTTTTGCTGCGCGATGGAAATCTGCCTTTGGTGGTGCTGGACATCGCGGGCAATGATCGCGAGGCCTTGCGAGGCGTGGCTGCGAGTTCTTGGCATCGCTTGAGGATTTTGGCCCAGACTTCGGGGGTGGCGCTGGTGGTTTTGAGTTCGGAGGCGGTGGTGGCGGGAGCCCGGCAACGGCGCGTTTTGCCCGATTGCTTTACGTTGGAGGATTTGGATCGTTTCCCGGGGGAGTTGCACGCGCAGGTCCGGGTGGGGGAGCGCGGCAAGGAGGTGGCGCGATGATCGCGGCGCTGCATGTGCCGCAATTGCCCCTGCAGGTGGCGCTCTGGGAGGAGCCGGATTTGGACGGGCAGCCTTGTGCCATGCTGGCCCCGGGATCGCTCCGCGAAGGGGGGCCGAGAGTGCCTGTGCTCTATGCCAATGCGCGGGCGCAGCGAGAGGGCGTGGAGACGGGCATGGCCTTGACGCGCGCGCTGGCCCGCTGCCGCACGCTGCAACTGCGGGAGCGGGTGCCGGAGGCGGAGGCGCGGATGCGCGAGAGCTTGCTGCGCCGAGCCACGCACTTGGCGGCGGATGTGGAGCTGGCGGATGAGGCGACGGTTTTGCTGGATGTGTTTCCCATCCCAGAAGCGCGCCGTGATCCGGCTGCGTGGCTCGAGGCGCTGCCAGAGTTTCCGCTTTTCTGGCGCCGGGCCATCGGGCCCACTCCGGAAGCGGCGTGGCTGGCGGCGGTCAGCGGGCGGGAGGTGGTCGAGGAGGTGGAGGCTCTTTGGGATTTGCCCCTGGGTGTGCTGGCGACGCTGGGCGCTAGGCCGGAGTGGCGGGAGCGCTGGGAGGCTTGGGGGCTGCGGCGCGTGGGGGAGTTTGCCCGCTTGGCGGGGGCTGCGGTCAGGGATCGATTAGGCGTGGAGGCGAGCAGGATGCATGCGGTGCTCAATGGGGAGCGGCGTCGCTTGCGATTGCATCGCCCTGTGAAGCGGCTTTTGGAGAGCTTCGAGCTGGAGGAGCCGGTCACCCAACTGGAGCCTCTATTCTTTGTGCTTCATCGTTTGCTGGAGACGCTCGTCGGGCGGTTGCAGGCCATGCTGCGGGTGGCTCGGGAGCTGGTGCTGACTTTGCATTTCATCGATGGACGGGCTGAGGAGAGTCGCCTCCGGGTGGCCGATCCGAGCGCGGGGCTGGAGGGGTTGATGGCGATTTTGCGGGCTTTCCTGGAGGGGGCGGAACACGCTGCGCCGACCCAGGCGGTGACGCTGGAAGTGCTCCCCACGGAGGCGTCTCAGGCGCAACGGGATTGGATGCGCCGGGGCTTGGCGGATGGCAATCGCTTCACCGAGACGCTGGCCCATTTGCAGTCCCTGGTGGGTCGGGAGCGAGTGGGGCGCCCCAGGCCGGCTCGCTCCCACCGGGCAGAGGATTTTGCGGTGCAGCCTTTCCATAGCGGGAGGGGGGGAGGGGAGGTTCCTGCGGTTTTGCCCTTGCCGCTGCGCCGTTTTCGCCCGCCTATCGGGGTGACGGTGTTTTCCGAGGGCCGAGGAGGGCTGTCGTGGCCGCTGGCTTTGCAGGGTGGGCCTTGGGCTGGATCGATCACTGCCCGGCGGGGGCCTTTTCTCCTCTCAGGACACTGGTGGGGGCAGGAGGCGTGGAAGCGGGTGGAGTGGGATGTGTCCCTGGAGTCGGGCGCGCTTTTGAAAGTGGCTCAAGTGGGGGGGACGCGCTGGTGGGTGGAGGGGGCCTATGGCTGAGTATGGCTGAGAGGGAGAGGAGCCAAGGATGAGTGGCTTTGTGGAATGGCATGCGCGCAGTGCTTTTTCTTTTCTGCGGGGGGCGAGTCAGCCGGAGGCTTTGGTGCGACGGGCGGCGGCCCTCGGCATGCCGGGCCTGGCCGTGTGTGATCACGCGGGATTTTATGGCTCGGCGCGGGTCCAGGTAGCGGCGGCCGAGGTGGGATTGCGGGCCTGGGTCGGGACGACGCTCGATTTCTGCGATGGCACGTCCCTGCCCCTTTTGGCGGCGACTAGGGAGGGCTACCAGAATCTTTCGCGCTTGCAGACTCGACTCCATTTGGAGGCCCCTGAGCGAAAGGTGGCTTGGCTGGACTACGCGAGTTTTTTCAGTCTGCCCGAGGAGGCGCTGGCAGGCGTGGTTTGTCTGAGCGGGGATGGCGAGGGACTACTTTCTCGATTGCTGGCTGCCAACAAGAAGGCGGAAGCGCTCCGCTTTGCCGGGCAGCTGGTGGAGCGTTTCGGTGTGGGGCAGGTGGTTTTGGAGGTGGTGCGGCATCGCAGGCGGGGGGAGCGGCGGGTGGAGCGGGCTTTGCGGGATTTGGGGGAGCATCTGGGGCTTTCGGTGATGGCGAGCAATGCGCCTCTTTTCGCCGAGCGGGAGGCGCGCTTTCTCCATGATGCGCTGACTTGCCTGCGGCATCACACCCGCTTGGATGAGGCGGGGCGTCTTTTGGAGTGCAATGGGGAGCGCACCCTGAAAGGGCCTGAGGAGATGGAGGCGCTCTTTGCGGATTTCCCAGAGGCGCTCGCCGAGAGTGGGCGTTTGGCAGAGAGGGTGGAGTTCACGCTCGAGAATTTGGGCTATGAGTTTCCTTCGTTTCGAGATCCGGCGACGGGGCGGTGTTTGAGTCGGCCGGAGGAGATCGGCCGTCTTCGGGAGGAGGCTTGGCGGGGCTTGAAGCAACGTTGCCCGCGGGCCACGCCCCAGCTGCGCCAGCAGGTGGCGCATGAGCTGAGCTTGATCGAGCGCTTGGGCTTTTCCGGTTATTTTCTGGTGGTCTGGAGCATCAAGGAGTTTGCCCGCGGGGAGGGGATTCTCTGTCAAGGGCGGGGATCGGCTGCCAATTCGGTGGTCTGTTATGCCTTGGGCATCACCAATGTGAATCCCATGGAGCAGCAGCTGCTCTTTGAGCGCTTTCTTTCGGAGAATCGAAAGTCGTGGCCGGATATCGATATCGATTTTCCTTCCGGGGAGCGGCGCGAGCGCGTCATCCAACATGTCTTTGATACCTATGCCCCCTACGGCGCGGCCATGACGGCCAATGTCATCACCTACAAGCCACGTTCGGCTTTTCGTGAGATGAGCAAGGTGCTGGGTTTCCCCGAGGAGCTGGCCAACCGTTTTTCGGAGATTTCTGCCAGCCCCCGCTCGGAAGATCCCCAGCGAGAGGTGGCGGGGAAGAGCCCCAAGGAGGCGGTCTACCCCAGCCAGCTGGTGGACGGTTTGGAAGAGACTTTTGTGCAGTCCGGTGTGGCCAAAAGCGATGTGCGGTTCCTGCCTTTGCGGAGGCTGTATCAAGAGGTTTTGCGCCTGCCGCGCCATCTCGGGCAGCATTCGGGGGGGATGGTGTTCACCCATGGGCGCTTGGACCAGGTGGTGCCCTTGGAGCCGGCGGCCATGCCGAATCGGACCGTGGTGCAGTGGGATAAGGACGATTGTGAAGATTTGGGGATCGTTAAGGTGGATTTGCTGGGGTTGGGGATGATGGCGGTGATGGAGGATGTCTTGACGATTTCGCGCGAGCGGGGCGAACCCGTCGATTTGGGCACGCTCCCGAAGGACGATGCCGCCACCTATGAGTTGATGTGCCAGGCGGATACGGTGGGCACCTTTCAGGTGGAATCCCGCGCGCAGATGGCCACGCTCCCGATTCTGCGACCACGGACGTTTTATGATGTTTGCATTGAGGTGGCCATCATTCGTCCCGGCCCGATCGTGGGGGATTTGGTGCATCCTTACCTCAACCGGCGGACTGGGCGCGAGCCCATTGATTGCATCCACCCGGCTTTCGAGCAGGCTCTCGAGCGGACGCTCGGGGTGCCGCTCTTTCAGGAGCAGATCTTGCAAATGGGGATGCTGATCGCGGACTTCACCGGGAGCGAGGCGGATGAGCTGCGCCGCGCCATGTCTTTCAAGCGCTCGGATGAGCGGATGCAGCGCGTGATCGCCAAGTTGCGCGCGGGGATGACGGCCAAGCGCATCACCGAGGAGGTGCAAGACAAGGTGGTGCATTCCATCCAGTCTTTCGCTCTCTATGGCTTTCCTGAGAGCCATGCGATTTCTTTTGGGCTCCTGGCGTATGCCTCCTGTTGGCTGAAGGTGCATCGTCCAGCGGCTTTTTATGCGGCCCTTTTGAACAATCAGCCGATGGGCTTTTATGCCCCGGCCACTCTGATCCGAGATGCCAAGAAGCGGGGCTTGCGGGTGCGGCCGGTGTCGGTGGTGGCCAGTGCGGGGGAGACGACGGTGGTAGAGGATCGACAAATCCGATTGGGGCTGAGCCGGCTGAAGGGGCTGGCCCAGAAGACGAGTGATCGATTGCTGAGAGAACGAGAAGCGCGGCCCTTTGTTTCATTGAGCGATTTTCTGGCGCGGGTCCGGCCCAGCAAGAAGGAGCGACGCATTTTAGCGGAGTCCGGGGCCTGCAATGATTTGCCGCGGGTGGAGCATCGGCGGCAAGCGCTTTGGCAGGCGGAGCTGCCTTTGATGAAGGGCTTGTTTGCGGCCAGGCCGATGGCGTCTGCGGTGGAGGAGTCGCCTTTGGCCGAGATGAGCCCAGGAGAGCGTTTGGCGGCCGACTTTGCTACCATGTCTCACACCACGGGGCCGCACCCTATGACGATTTGGCGTCGCATGGCGGGCCAGTCGAGGAGCTGGCAAGCGCTTTCCCGCCGAGCCCTGCGAGCGGAGGAGCTGCTGCGAGAGCCGCATGGACGGCGCGTGGAGATGGTGGGGATGGTGATTTGTCGCCAGCGCCCTGGCACGGCCAAGGGACATTGTTTCCTTTCTTTAGAGGACGAGAGCGGACTCGCGAATGTCTTTGTGCCCAAGAAGACCTACCAGGCTAACCGGCTCACCATCACGCGGGAGCCGTTTCTCTGGATCACTGGGCGGGTGCAAGTGGGAGAAGGCGAGGTGGTTTCCCTTTACGCGGAGAGTTTGGAGGGCTTGCCGCAGGAAGGCTTGGTGGCGGCACCGAGCCACGATTTTCATTGATACCCGCCTTGCCAGGGCCTGGGTCGGAGGGAGGGTGATTTGCAGATGGTTCCCCTGGGATTTTTCTAAGAGGCGCTGGGCTACCCTTTTATACCAAGCTCCAGAATTCACTGGAAGAATGGAGGGGAGGTGTTGTGGGGAAGAGGCGCTGAAGCGCGGGGAAGGAAGAGCCGGAGTCTTTCGAGCCAGCCCAGCGTTGCTCCTCGGTTACGGTGCCTGCACCGCGCCCTCGTCGCGCCTTGGTCTGGCCCGAAATCCACTCGGCCATTCTACCAGCCAATTCTGCAGCTTGGTAT